>JBDKHD010000228.1:0-12177 GCA_039797885.1 Pseudomonadota bacterium | reverse complement strand
GATCATGTCGATTTCCTATGGTACGCGCATTCGCCAAGGGCAATTTACGTCACTTTAACGGTCATTTTGCTGCCTCCCGCTCATACCAAAGCCTGAGTTTGGCGCAGATTGCCTGTGCATTTTACGCAAAGCCTGTTCAAGACCCTGGTCTTTTGCGTTACATTGCTCAACAAAAAAGCCGTCTGCTCATAAGGAATACGCATGTTTTTAAATATCAAACCATCCAAAGAAGCCGAAGCGCTGATTCCACGCATCCATGAGCTAAACCGTTTATTAATGGATGGATTTATCCCCGAAAACGAGGTGCTGACCTTTGATAGCGTTGACAATCTCTATGAGCTGTTCGACCGCGATCAAATTTTTCTAGTTCAAGACGGCATGCTGCACATGAGCAACAATGGCCAGATTATTTGCAGTTTCGATGAAGGCGATATAATTGGCATCACGCATTCTTTTGGCTACACCTACCCTGTATTGCGCACCGACGAATTTGTGCAACTGATTCCTATTAAACGCGACGCCTTTTTACAGCACATCTACGCCGATAAACGCCGCACTCATCATTGGAGCCACTTTTTAATTTGCCAAAACGCCATCTTATCCAATCAGTTGGCCGAAATTAGTCATGCACAAATGCGCCCCACCGCAGGCTTTCAAAATGTGAAACGCGGCGACGTCATCATTGCGCAGGGTGACGTGGCTGACCACGTTTACACAATCATTGAAGGCAGCGCGGATATTTTGGTCGATGGCAAGAAAGTCGCCGAAATCGGCAAAGAAGAAGTCTTTGGTGCAATGGCCGTTTTTACAGGCGAGCTACGCTCGGCCTCTGTTATCGCCAATCAAGCCTGTACGGTTATGGCCGTACCCAAAGAAGATTTTGTGCTTTTGATCGAAGCTCAGCCCAATGCCGCCGTGCATCTGATCGAGAACCTTGCGCGCAAAATTATCGCCCTCAACCAACAACTGGTTGAGAAGGCATAAAAATTTAAATCTAAATGAGAATTGTTATTGACATGGCAAATAAGAATCATTATTGTTCGTCTTGTTCGCTTTAGCAGTACAAGGTGAACTCTCTCATCAAGCTAATCACGGTTTTTGCCCCTCCTTGTGAGGGGCGTTTTTTTAGCCGCAAGCCCAGTGTAAATACTCACCATCGAGCACAGTGTCCACCAAAAAGACTTGGCTTACCTGTTTGGCACTGAGCACTACTTTGGGCGCACCATCGGCTACCAACTTACCCTTATCCAACAACAGCACTCGGCTGGCTAAACGCCGCGCTTGGTTAAGGTCGTGCACTACCCAAAGTACGGCTTTACCCTGCGCGCACTGCGCCTGCATCTGCTTAAAACACCAGGCCTGATGGCGTAAATCCAAAGCCGAAAACGGCTCATCCAACAGCCACAGCCCACAAGACTGCGCTTGCAGCTGCACAAAACTGCGCGCCAACTGCACGCGTTGCTGCTCACCACCTGAAAGTGTGCGTACATCGCGCTGCGCCAGGGTATCGAGCTGCCAAAGCGTTAAGGTCTGAGCCACCAAAGTCTGCCGCTGCGTCTGCGTCAGCGCCTGAGTGCGGCTGCCCAGCGCCACCACTTCCGCCACGGTTAAGGCAAAAGCCACAGACGTCAGCTGCGGCAAGTAGCTCAGCCGTTGCGCAAACTCCCGCTCGCGCCAAGCTTGGGTACTTTGCTCACCCTGCCAATACTGCCCTTGTGTCGGTACTTTTAAGCCCGCCAGCACTTGCAGCAAAGTGGATTTGCCCGCACCGTTTGGGCCGACTAAAGCCACCAGCTCGCCTGAGTGCAGCTCAAGGTTAATATCTTGCAGAATCGGCGCACAGCTCATCGCCGCCACACGTATTAGGCTCACAGCAATCGTCCTCGCTCACGCACCAACAGGCTAATAAACACCGGTCCGCCCACCAGCGCCGTTAAAATACCAACAGGTATTTCGGCAGGTGCAATCATGCTGCGCGCCAGTGCATCGGCCAACACCAGCAGTATCCCGCCAAGCAACATGGCCAAAGGCACCACGCGCTTGTGCGTTGCCCCTGTTAACAGTCGCGCCAAATGCGGGCACACCAACCCAATAAAACCAATAATGCCGCACACCGCCACCGCCAACCCCACCAGCGCGGCCGTACAGAGCACCACTTGGCGTTTTAGGCTGCGCACGTTCACGCCCAACGATCGCGCTTCGACATCACCCAGCAACAAAGCATCCAAGGCCGAAGTTTTACGCCACCAAAACAGCGTGAGCACTAGCAAAATTGCTACGCAGCTGTACAGCCAAGGCCAGCTGGCGGCACTGAGGCTACCCAAAGACCAAAAACTCAGCTGCCGCAACGCACTGTCGGAAGCCAAATACGAAAACAACCCCAAGAGCGCACCGCTAAGCGTACTGACCGCTATGCCCGCCAAAATCAGGTAGGTCATAGACTCGTTAGCGCTGGCCGCACCGATACGCAGCACTAAGATCAGCGCCAAAAGCGCCCCCAACACCGCCGCCACAGGCAGCATCCAGGCCGACAACGTAAGCCCAGCACCCATTAATAAAAACAACAAGGCCACGCCCACAGTCGCACCGCCTGACACACCGATAAGACCTGGGTCAGCCAAAGGATTACGCACCATGCCTTGAATCAGCACCCCCGCCAACGCCAACATCGCTCCGACCACAAAAGCCAAAAGCACGCGCGGCAAACGAATTTCCCAAAGTACGGTTTGCCCCAGATCATGAGTGAACAGCCAAGACGCGCTTTGACTACCCAGCAAAATGCCCAAGGCCAACACCCAGAGAGGTAGCAACAGCCAGGCAAGGCCGATATGCTTGGATTTCAGTAAAAAAGATGAGCGCATAACATTCTAAGGAGACAAAAATTGCAGGCATTGTGCCACATAGATTCCATTGCGGAAGGGCAAAGCCTTGGCATTGAGCATCAGGGACAGCATTATTTTGCGGTGCGCAAGCACGGGCAGATTTTTCTTTATCGCAATCAATGCCCGCACTTAGGCTGCAATCTCGACTGGCAAGAGCACCAATTTTTAGACTCCAGCGCCAGCCTGATTCAATGCTGCCATCACGGTGCGTTGTTTTTGATCGACAGCGGCCAATGCATCAGCGGCCCCTGCCAAGGCGAGCAGCTGCAAACCATTCCCTTCACCCTAGAGCAAGGTTGGCTGTATCTGCGCGCCCAACCCTAGCCTGTAAAAAACGGTTGACCTGCCCACCTGTATCAGCACAATACGCCCTCATTGCCCACTTTCAGCCAAAGGAGACCTCCCATGAGTGCCATTAGCATCCGCTCATTGCAGGCCATGAAAGAACGTCACGAAAAATTTGCCATGCTCACCGCCTACGACGCCACTTACGCCATGCACGCGGCCAATGCGGGCATCGAAGTGCTGCTGGTTGGCGACTCTTTGGGCAATGTCGTGCAAGGGCAAGACAGCACTTTGCCTGTATCTGTGGCCGATATGGCCTACCACACCGCCGCCGTCGCGCGCGGCAACAAACAAGCCCAAAACCAAGCCTTTATCATCACCGACCTGCCCTTTATGAGCTACGGCACGGTCGAACACGGCTTAGCCTGCGCCAAAGCGGTCATGCAAGCGGGCGCGCACATGGTCAAGGTCGAAGGCGACAGCTGGCTGATTCCGCTGATTGAATCCTTATCCCGCCAAGGCGTGCCCAGCTGTGCGCACTTGGGGCTTACACCACAATCGGTCAATAAATTTGGTGGCTACCGCGTACAAGGCCGCGACCAAGCCGCCGCCGACGCCATGCTCGAACACGCCGTTGCCCTCGCCAACGCAGGTGCCGATATGCTGTTGCTTGAATGCGTACCCAGCCCTTTGGCCAAGCGCATTACCGACGCGGTTAAAGTGCCAGTCGTAGGCATTGGCGCAGGCTCAAGCACAGACGCGCAAGTCTTGGTGGTACACGACCTACTTGGCCTAAACCCTCGCCCTGCTAAGTTTGTCAAAAACTTTCTAAGCTCAGGCCGCACCATTCAAGACGCCTTTAAAGCTTATGCCGATGAAGTCAAAAGCGGCGCATTCCCCTCGGCCGAATACGAGTTTCAAGCATGATTACCGTTCACAGCGTTAAAGAACTGCGCGCTCAGATCAAAGCCGCGCGCAACCACGGCCACAGCATTGGCTTTGTGCCAACCATGGGCAACTTGCACGATGGTCACATAAGCCTTGTGAACCAAGCCAAAGCACGTACAGGCTTTGTGGTGGCCAGCATTTTCGTCAACCCTTTGCAATTCAACGACAAAAGCGATCTTGAGCGCTACCCGCGCACCCTCGCCGCCGACCAAGCCCTGCTGCTGGCGGCACAGTGCGATCTGCTCTTTGCCCCCGATGTCGATGAAATGTACCCCGCAGGCCAAGGCGAGCAAAGCACGGTGCATGTTCCCGTGGTTTCTGAAGGTCTGTGTGGCGGCAGCCGCCCAGGGCACTTTGATGGCGTATCCACCGTAGTCAGCAAGCTTTTTAATATGGTGCAAGCCGACCTGGCTTTCTTTGGCCAAAAAGATTTTCAGCAAGTGGCCGTCATTCGTAAAATGGCGGCCGATTTAAACCTTCCTATTCAAATCGTTAGCGTGCCTACTATGCGCGCGAACGACGGCCTGGCATTAAGCTCGCGCAATGGCTATCTCACGGTCGAAGAGCGCGCCCTAGCGCCCGCTCTTTACCAAACCTTGAATGAAATTGCCGCAGACTTTCGCGCGCGAAAGGATTTAAATGCCAGCTTAGAAGCAGCAAGGCTACGCCTGAATCAGCGCGGTTTTAACACCGACTATTTGGAAGTTCGCCGCAGCCAAGACCTAAAACCCGCAACCCTTGCCGATACGCAAATTGTGATTTTAGGTGCGGCGTTTTTAGGCCAAGCACGCCTGATTGACAACCTTGAACTGGTGTTGAATCAGGGTAATGATTAAGGCATACTTCGCCGCCTTAATTGTACTGACGCGCTCAGTGCGAGCTCACGACGACGGCCAGAAGCGGTAATTTCTGGCAACCACTTGTGATAATTAACGAAAGGGTTTGCTATGCAGTCCATTATGCTCAAAGCCAAGCTTCATAAGGCCAAAGTGACTCACTCTGTGCTGAATTATGAAGGCTCTTGCGCCATTGACGGCAAGTTATTGGACCTCGCGGGTATGCGTGAGTTCGAACAAATTCAGATCTACAACGTCACCAACGGTGCACGCTTTACGACCTATATTATTCGTGCCGAGGACGGCTCTGGAACCATTTCGGTCAACGGCGCTGCCGCACGTTTGGCCGCAAAAGGCGATATTTTAATTATTTGCACCTACGGCAACTTTGACGACAAAGAAGCCGATGCGCACAAACCCAAAATGGTGTACGTCAACAGCGCCGACAACAGCGTCAGCCACACCAGCTTCGATATTCCCGTTCAGGTTTCCTAACCTATTCTAAGCCGCCTTCACAGGCGGTTTTTTTTAGCCTATCTCCCTCTCTTTTTCAGCACTCCCGATCAGGATTACCTACTTGGCCTATTTGGCTCTTAGGCGGCTTTGGTTGTGCGGCTACCTTTCGGGATTACCTGCTTTGCCCTTTAAGCGGCTTTGGCTGTGCGGCTACCTTTCGGTACACAACTCGCAGGTACGCCGTAAACCCGTCCTTGGGGGCTCGTAGATTGCCATCCAGGCAATCTACGTCCTGCTCCTTGTGTACCGAAACGCCGCGCCAAATCCGCCAAACACGACCTAGGCGTCGAAACACGACCTAGGCGGCGAAACAACGGCAGTTAAGCGGCGACAAAGAGAAAGGTTACTCGGTAATGGCGGCGAAGCTGGCGCGCGTTAGGGTGGCAAGGTCGGCGGGAGAAAGCTCGATTTCCAGCCCGCGCTTACCCGCACTGACGTTCATGCTGGGCAGGGCTTGGGCGCTGGCATCAATCACCGTAGGCAGCGCTTTTTTCTGCCCCAATGGGCTGATACCACCGACCACATAGCCTGTCGTGCGTTCGGCCACCTGCGGGTCGGCCATATCGGCTTTTTTCGCCCCCAAGGCTTTGGCGATGGCCTTTAAATTTAAACGGTGCGATACAGGCAGCACCGCTACCGCCAGCGCGCTTTTATGCCCCGCTAAACTGACCAACAGCGTTTTAAACACCTGCTCAGGATTTAAACCCAAAGCCCTAGCCGCTTCCTCACCGTAAGATTGCGCACTGGGATCGTGCTCGTATTCATGTAACGAAAAGGCAATCTTGGCTTTTTTTAGCGCATTGACCGCAGGCGTCATAAGGCTTTTTCCAAAGGCTGAATCAGCTCAAAACGCGGCAAGGTTTCGCAAGCTACCGTAACCGTTTCACTAAACATCGAAAGTGGGCGCACCCACAGGCCAAAGTCACCGTACAAGGCTTTATAAAGCACCAGTTTTTCTTCGGTTTCGCTGTGCGTTACTACATCCAAAACCTGATAAAGATGGCCTTTGTAATGACGATAAATGCCCTTAATTACGTTTTTTTCAGTCATGTTATTGCAGCTCGAAAGTGACGCTAACCTGCTCTTGAATTTCTTGAGCTTGCAGTAATTGCGGTGCAGCATCACCTATTTTTTCCGTGACCGCCATGCGCAGCGGCATAATAGGTGGCTCATTTGTGCCGCCCTGATCTTGGATAATTAAGACCTTCCCGACGCTTGCATTGAGCACAGCAGCCATTTTTTCAGCTTTGTGCTGGGCATTTTGCAAAGCCTGAGTTAAAGCCTGTTCACGCGCCGCATCTAAATTGGCAAAGCCCAGCTCATTATTTTGAATTTGAACCAAGGCAATAGCCGTTAATGCCTGTAAAAACTCGGTTTGTTTCGTTAAATCGTGCAGCTCAATACGCAAGGAGCGGCTAATTTCTTCACCCTGATTTTTACGCTGATTATTGATCCATTCGTACACAGGATTGCGGCGAAAATCGTCGGCTTGAATGTGCTTGTCGGCAATTTTATAGGTTTTGGCTAGCTGCAAAATGGCATTCACAGATTTATCCACTTTTTGCTTGGCCAAAGTGGCATCTTTGTCTTGCGCGCGCACCCACAAAGTGTAAGTCATGGAATCGGGATGCACTTCGACACTACCCTTACCTTGCACTTGGATATAACGCTCTTGTGCGTGGATAAAGGGCGAAACCGCGAAAAAAAACAGAGCAAAAATCAGAGTCGTTTTTTTCATACTCACCTCGCAAAAAAATTAAAAATGCGCAAAACCTTGCTGCGCAGGCAACGCGATTTCTTGGCCCTCGGCCAGCAGTTGTACGTCGTTATTTTCTCGTGCAATCACCTCGCCCACACAGCATAAACCGCTGTGCTCTAAGCGTAGATTTTGTAAATCACGATGGTGTTTTTTCGGTGCGGTAAAGAGCAGCTGATAATCATCGCCCCCTGTCACACAGTGCCACCATTTTTCACTTAAACAAGATGCAGGAGTAGGAATGGCAGCGGCATCAAAACGCAAACTCACGCCAGAAGCTTTGGCTATGTGGGCGGCATCTTGCAAAAGGCCATCGGAAATATCCATGCAGGCGTGCGCCAAACCCAATAATTTTTGCCCAAGCTCAAGCTGCACTTGTGGAAAATAATAATGCTTGGCAAGCCCTGAAAAATCCGCAGGTTTTTTGAGCACATCCGCCAAGGCCAGCGCCGCGCAACCGATGGTATCAGACACCCAAATTTCATCGCCAATTTGAGCTTGGCTGCGCTTTAGGCTTTGCCCCAGTGGCACCCAGCCCTGCACCGCAATGCTGATCACCAATTCTTTGCCACGCGTGGTATCGCCACCTAACAGCGCCAAGCCCATTTCCTGCGCGCAGTCTTTTAAGCCTTGGCTAAAACGGGAAAGCCAAGCCTCGTCGGCTTGCGGTAAAGTCAGGGCAAGATGAAAGCCCTGCGGGATCGCGCCCATGGCGGCAAGGTCGGAAGTGGCGCAGCGTAGCGCCCGTTCGGCAATGAGATCGGCGGGGGCGTTAGCAGGGAAATGCACATCGGCCACTTGGGTGTCGATGCTTTGCACCAGCTCATAGCCTGAGCGTGGGCGCACAATGGAGCAATCGTCGCCCACACCCAAGAGGGTGTCGGGGCTTGGCGGAAAGCCGTGGCTGAAATAGGTTCGTATTAGGGCAAACTCATTTAAGCTCATCGGCTTCTCCTTATTGCTGGGTGCCTACCTACTTGGCTTTGGGCGCTTGCATTTCGACTTTGCGCTCGCGCTGGGCCAGTTTATCAAGCACGCCGTTGATAAACTTATGGCCATCGGTTGCACCAAAGGTTTTGGTCAGCTCGATGGCTTCGTTGATCACCACTTTGTAGGGCACATCAATGCGGTGCAGCATCTCGTAAGCCCCCAAGCGCACAATGGCCAGCTCGACGGGCGTCATTTCGTCTAGGCGTCTGTCCAGCAAGGGTTTAATTTTTTCGTCGATATTGGATTTCTCCATGGGTACGCCATGCAGCAGCGCATGAAAATACTCCACATCGACCTTGCTCATGTCGTTATCGGCGCGAAACTCGGCTTCGATTTGCGCTACGTTGGCTCCTGCCAATTGCCATTGGTACAGAGCCTGTACCGCATAGTGCCGCGCTTTACGGCGCGCGGCGGGAGTCGCTTTGGACATGGCGCTTAGTCCTCCAGCGCTTGCATTAAGGACACCATTTCAAAGGCGGTAATAGCGGCTTCTTCGCCTTTATTGCCTGCTTTGGTGCCTGCACGCTCAATGGCTTGCTCGATGCTATCGACGGTGAGCACGCCGAAGGCCACAGGAATGCCGTATTCCAAAGAGGTGCTGGTTAAACCCGACACCGCTTGGCCTGCCACATATTCAAAATGCGGTGTGCCGCCACGAATGACCGCGCCCAAGGCAATAACGGCATCGTACAGCTCGGTTTCGCACACTTTCTTTACCACCAGCGGGATTTCAAAAGCACCAGGGGCGCGCACTATGGTGATGTCGTCTTCGTCTACACCGTGGCGCAGCAAGGTATCGACCGCACCTTCAAGCAGGCTTTCCACCACAAAAGCGTTCCAGCGACCCACCACTATTGCATAGCGGCCGCCATTGGGAGTGAGGTTGCCCTCGATGGTTTTAATGGATTTCATAGGTCACCTATTCAGTAAAAGGAAGGTATTCGGTAATTTCTAAGTTAAAGCCTGAGATGCCGCCAAACTTCACTTCAGAGCTTAATAAACGCATTTTTTGCACACCCAGCTCGCGCAGAATTTGCGAGCCTGTGCCAATTGTCAAAAATGCACCTGGGCTGTCTTTATTGACGCGACGCGGTGCGCGCACGCGCCCCAGTAACGAATCCAAATGCTCGTCGATATCGCCTGCCACGCTGGGTGAAAGCAGCACCAACACGCCTTTGCCTTCTTTGGCAATGCGTTGCAGCGCTTGGCCTGAAGACCAGCTGTCGCCCGATTTGCGCAAGCCCAAGGTATCGCGCAACACGTTGTTATTTTGCACGCGCACCAAGGTAGGCTCGTCGGCCTGAATATCGCCCATAGTCAAAGCCAAGTGCGTTTCACCTTGGATGCTGTCGCGAAAAGTGTGCAGCTTAAACTCACCCCATTGGCTGTGTACGGTGTCGCAGCCTACGGCTTCGACGGTTTTTTCATGGGAAATACGGTAGTGAATGAGGTCGGCAATGGTGCCAATTTTAATGCCGTGTTTTTTGGCAAAGACTTCCAGCTCTGGGCGGCGCGCCATAGTGCCATCGGCGTTCATCACTTCAACAATGGCGGAGGCGGGCGTAAGCCCTGCCAAACGTGCTAAATCGCAGCCTGCTTCGGTATGGCCTGCGCGGCTTAACACCCCACCTGCACGCGCGCGCAGTGGAAAAATATGGCCGGGCTGTACTATGTCTTCAGGCTTAGACATGGGCGACACGGCTTTTAAAATGGTGGTGGCGCGATCGTAGGCGGAAATGCCTGTGGTCACCCCTTCGGCGGCTTCGATGGAAACCGTAAAAGGCGTACCAAACTTCGAGCCATTGCCGCTGACCATAGAGGGCAAGCCCAAATAGTCACAACGCTCGCCCGTCAGTGTCAGGCAAATCAAACCGCGCGCTTCGGTTACCATAAAGTTGATGAACTCAGGCGTGACTTTTTCTGCCGCCACTATGATATCGCCTTCGTTCTCGCGGCCTTCGTCATCCATCAGAATGACCATCTTGCCTGCTTTGAAATCCTCTAGGATTTCTTCAATCGTATTCAAAGACATAACCACCCCGAAGTTGATCGTTTAAAAACTCAGTACCACGCGCAAGTCGTCGCCCACTTGCCGTACGTCTTGCCAATTCATACGTGCTTGCTCGGCCATGTGCTCTAAGCCCAACGCCAGCAGCGGCCGCGCTTGGCTGCCCAGTAAAGTTGGGGCGATATAAAGCACCAGCTCTTGCGCCAGTTTTTGCTGCACAAAAGCGCCCGCCAGTTTAGCACCGCTCTCGACTAGGACGTTATTCATTCCTAAGCGCGCCAGCTCGTGCAACAGCGCGAGTAAATCGACCTTGCCCGCTGCGGTTTTGGGGCTAGGCCAAATATGCAGCTGGCCAAGCTCAGTAGGGCGGGAAGCCTTAACTGCTTGGGCATCGGTAACGGCCAGCAAGATATCGCCTGCTTGCGCGAAGATGCGCTCCTGCCCTGTTAAACGCTGCTGGCCGTCGATAATCACTCGCAGCGGCTGCCGCCACAGCCTAGGCTCCAGCTCGATGCCAGCCTCGGCATGGCGTACGGTCATGGCGGGGTTGTCCAGTAACACCGAATCCGCCCCTGTGACTATGGCGCAGCTTTGTGCGCGCAAACGCTGCACATCGGCACGGGCAGGTGCGCCCGTAATCCACTGGCTTTCACCGCTGGCCATGGCGGTGCGGCCATCCAGACTTTGCGCCAGTTTAACAGTGACGCGCGGCAAGCCTGTGCTCATGCGCTGCATAAAACCCGCATTCAGAACCTGGGCTTCGCGCTCTAGGCAAGGCGTAATCACCTCGATGCCCGCATCGCGCAACAGCTGGTAGCCACGCCCCGCCACCTGTGGATTGGGGTCAAAGCAAGCGCCGACGACGCGGCTGACTCCTGCGGTAATCAAAGCGTTAGCACAAGGCGGGGTACGCCCATAGTGGCTGCACGGCTCTAGGGTAACGTAAGCGGTGGCACCTTGAGCGCGCGCCCCTGCCATGGCCAGAGCGCGTACTTCAGCATGGCCTTCGCCTGCTTTTTGGTGCCAGCCCTCGCCCACTATTTCGCCATCTTTAACCAGCACGCAGCCCACACGCGGATTGGGGCTGGTGCTGTACAAGCCCAAGCGTGCCAAGCGCAGCGCGTGCGCCATGTAGTATTCGTGATTCATAGGGTTTGGCGAGCAGAGGATACGCGCTCAATTTCGGCGCGAAACTCGTCCAAGTCTTTAAAGCTGCGGTACACCGAGGCAAAGCGCACATAGGCCACTTCATCAAGCTGACGCAGCTCATCCATCACCCACTCACCCAAAGTGCGGCTTGGTACTTCACGCTCGCCTGTGGCGCGCAGCTTTTGTTTGATGCGAGTCATGGCGGCATCGATGTCTTCAATGCTCACAGGGCGCTTTTCCAGCGCACGCTGAATACCAGAAAGGAGTTTATTTTCGTCGAAAGGCTCGCGCGTACCGCTTTGTTTGATGATGCGCGGCATCACCAGCTCGGCGCTTTCAAAGGTAGTGAAACGCTCACCACAGCTGATGCACTCACGGCGGCGGCGAATCTGCTCGCCATCGGCCACTAAGCGCGAGTCGATAACTTTGGTGTCGGGATGAGCGCAAAAGGGACAGTGCATAGGATAAAGAGCAGCCAGAAAAAGAGCCGCGATTTTAAGGGATTTGCGCCCGAAGTGCTAGGGCGCTAAGGAGTTGGGAGTGACGCTGTGCACGAAAGACGCCCAACCCCCAACAGCTTAGGCTTTCGCGGTGCGTGTGGCGCGAGCCGCTTTGGCGTTTTCCATTTGTTCGTACAGCACGCCGCCTGCGCTCAGCATTTTTTGACGCCAGTCGTCCAACAACTGCACGGTGTCGTGGTCGTTGGGATGGAAGCTTGGGCGGAAGAAGTCGAGGTACTGAGGCAAGAGTTTCGGGAACAAGCCTTTAAAGCCCCACAAGAACCACATGCCCTTGAGGTTGTTTTTA
>JBDKHD010000227.1:0-3379 GCA_039797885.1 Pseudomonadota bacterium | reverse complement strand
GCGTACGGCCCACAGAATGATGTCACGCTGAAAATGCCGGCCTTTGAATGGGTTCATGTGCAGCTCCATCAGCAAAAGGGGATGATAAGTTTATCACCACCGACTATTTGCAACAGTGCCCTGAGAGTGATCAACGTCAGTTTAAGAACTCAGGAAATTGTGAGAGGGTTACCACCGTTGAGGATTCTTAAAGCAATTCCCTAGGGGGATCAGGATTACCAAACGTACACACCATTATACACAGTGTGTACGTTTGGAATCTTCCTTGTATGCCTTTTTCTAGCTGGCCTTAAGCTTAATAAACATAGTTTTCACTATATAGTCCTTCGGGCGCTTAGAGATGACGGATGACTGCCTTTAGGCAAATTGAATGCGCTGTGAATGGGCTTGGTTTATCAGCGCTTGGTAGGCGTTTTCCACTTCGCTGCGTTTGATTTTTAGCGTGGGTGTCAGCAGGCCGTTTTCGGCGCTCCAGCTGTCTTTTACTATCACAAGGGCATCGAGCAGCTCGTGGCTTTCAAGGCGAGCATTCACGGCGTCCAGGGTGTGCTCTAGGCTGGCGCTGAGCTGCGCGCGCTCAAGCTGGTGCGCTTCAGGGGCGAGCACCACTAGGGCGATGGGCTGCTTGAGGTTGCTGCCTGTGACGCAGACCTGCTCGATAAAGGAATTTTCCATCAGCAGGGCTTCGATGGGCACGGGGGCGACGTATTTGCCTTTGGCGGTTTTGAAAATTTCTTTCAGCCTGCCTGTGATGCGAATGTAGCCTTCGCTGTCGATGCTGCCTTTGTCGCCCGTTTTAAACCAGCCATCATCGGTGTAAGCGGCGGCGGTTTGCTCGGGGTCTTTGTAATACTCTTTCATCAGGTTATCGCCTTTGACCTGAATCTCGCCTTCCTCGGAAATGCGCACGCCTTGCGGGTTTTGCGGGCGACCGATGCTGCCGACTTTATCGTCCCGAAATGGGAAGTTGACCGTACCCAAACCGTTGCTTTCCGACATGCCCCAGCCTTCGCAGATGCGGATACCCAGGCGCTGATACCAGCGAATGGTGGCGGCGGATAAGGGCGCGGAGCCTGAGCCAAAGACGGTGGCGCTGTCTAGCCCCAGTTCGCGGCGGATTTTGCGTGCTACCAGTGTTTTGACGAGGGGAATGCTTAAAAGCAGATCGAGCTTTTTCTGGGGTAGCTTGGCCAAAATGCCCATTTGAAAGCGTGTCCACAGACGCGGCACAGGCAGGAACATGGTGGGTTGTACGGCTTTGACGTTGGCTTGAAAGCTGTCTAAGGATTCGACAAAAGACAGGCTGTAACCTTTGTAAAAACTGCCGCCTTCGACCACGACGCGCTCGGTAATGTGTGCTAGGGGCAAGTAGCTCATCACGCGCTCTTTATTGGTGGCGGGAATGACGCGCTCGAAGGCGGCGCAGGCGCTGGCGTAGGCAAAGAACGTATCGACCACGCCCTTGGGTTTGCCCGTGCTGCCAGAGGTGTAAACAAGGCTCATGACTTCTTGCGCCTCGCGTTGTGGCTCCCCCTTCATGGGTGGTTGGGCGAGCATCTGCGCCCAAGTGGTGGCCATGGGCACGTTTTCATATGGAAAGGCTAGGCGGGTGATGTGCGGGGCGATAGCGGGCAGGCCTTCGTGTAGGTTGTCGAGCTTGCCAATAAAAATGGCTTGGCTTTCGCTGTGCTCAAGCACATAGGCAATGGTTTGGGCGTTGGCGGTAAAGTAAATAGGCACGGAAACGTAGCCTGCCATCATGATGGCGAGGTCGGCCATGATCCACTCGGCGCAGTTTTTCGACCAGATCGCCACTTTCGCACCTTTGGGCATATTGAGCTGCTGCAAGGCGGTGGCCAGACTGCGTGCCATTTTTGCGGTTTGCGCCCAACTGTATTCTTGATAGACCCCGTTAATGGGTTGGCGTAAGTACACCGCATTGGGCGTAGTTTTTTCCCAGTGGTAAAGCATATCGAGAGGTAGCTTGAGCATGAGTGACCCTTTGTTATTGTTATTTTGCTTCGTACCTTAACGGGTGCTAGTAATTTTTCTGGGGTGTTTTTGTGCCGAATTTGGGCGTAAAAAGACACTGCATAATACGCAATGACGCATTAAGTTAGCGGCCTATAACAATAACAACTCACCAAAAAGGCACTTCTTATGCGGCTACGCATTTATACACTGATTTTCTTAATGGGTCTGTTTAGCCCTTGGACAGTACAGGCCAACGAGCTCGACCCAAGGCAAGAAGCACGGCTGATGGCCACCATCATGAATGAGAATATCCCGCTGGAAAAACGCGTGGTGGCGCTCAAAACCCTGTACAGCGACCTGCTGGTGGATGGCAAAATCCAGCGCAGCTTTTGCGTGTGGGACATGCTGGGTAAAGCAGGTCCTGTGTACGCCACGGTTGAAGATCAGCGCTTTCGTTCTTTGCATTATGGGCTAGAGCTGACCTTGGTTCCCTATACCGACGAGGCCAAGCTGTTGGCGGATTTAAAAAACGGACGTTGCGATGCGGGCTTGATCAGCGGAGCGCGGACGCTGGAGTTTAATCGTTTTACGGGTAGCTTAGAGGCGCTGGGCGGTTTGCCCAATCTATTGGAGCTGCAAACCATGGTGCAGCTGTTGGCCAACCCGCGCATGGCCAAAAAAATGGAAGAGGGCGACTATGTGGTTATGGGTGTGGCGTCCTTGGGTGAGAACTATTTGTACACCCAGTCCGCCGCAGTGCTGTCCTTGGCGCAGCTTAAGGGCAAGAGCTTGGGTGTGCCGCTTTATGACAAATCCTTGGAGGCTTTAGCGCAAAGCTCTGAGGCTAAGCTTGATCAGCGCGAGCTGCTTGCGGTTGTCGATCGCTTTGCTACGGGAGAGCTTGATGCCCTGTTGGCGCCCATTGTCGGCTTTTATATTGGTGCATCGGGTAAGGTGCGCGCGCAGGCGGGCATTGTTAATTTGCCGTTATCGCAATCCACCATTCAGCTGGTTGGGCGTAAGGCGCGTTTTCCAACGGGATTGGCGCAAATTTTACGCGAAGATTTTCTGTTTAAATTTGAGAGCTATGCGCAGCGTGTCGCCACCGAGCGTGCGAACATTCCCCGTAGTACTTGGTTTAATGTCGATGCGGCGCAGCAAGAGGCACTTACTAACAGCTTGGCGCAACTGCGTGGCGCATTGGAAAAACAAGGTGTCTACGACGCGCACATGCTGGCTTTGATGCAGAAAGTGCGTTGTCGCGTGGATAACAGCCGCAGCGAATGCCGTGGCGCGTAAGAATACGCTTGGCGTGCGCGCACTTTTCGCCTATGGTGAGCCCTAAAGCTATTTGGGCTATATACACGGAGAGCATTATGAATCAACGTCCTGATTATTTAACCTC
>JBDKHD010000226.1:0-2517 GCA_039797885.1 Pseudomonadota bacterium | reverse complement strand
CCGCAAGAGTTTAATTTTAATCAGTTTGAAAAAGTCTACGATATTTTAATTACGCAAGCGGGGTATTTTGGTTTAACCCACCAGGAGGTGAAAGCCGATGCCGAGCGTTTACTAAAGCAGCTGGATTTATGGGAGAAACGTGAAGTGCAAGCGCGCATGTTGTCAGGTGGCATGAAGCGTCGTTTGATGATTGCGCGTGCGTTAATTCACCACCCCAAAGTGTTGATATTGGATGAGCCAACCGCTGGCGTGGATATCGAAATCCGCCGTTCGATGTGGGAGTTTATGCAAAAGCTCAACCAAGAAGGCACGACCATTATTTTAACCACACATTATTTGGAAGAAGCTGAGCAGCTGTGTCGTAATATTGCCATTATTGATCAAGGTAAAATTATTCAATCTACCAGCATGCGCAAGCTTCTAAGCCAGCTCAATACCGAGGTGTTTATTTTGGATTTAACGAAAGCTTTGCCCAGTAATTTCTCGTTAACCAATTTTCATTTTCAAACCATCGCCGAAGACGGTTTGGAAGTGAGTATTGAAAAAGGGCAAAGTTTGAATCAAGTATTTACGCAGCTTTCAGCGCAGCAGGTGGAAGTGCGCAGTATGCGGACGAAATCCAACCGTTTAGAAGAATTGTTTGTGCATTTGGTGCATGGAGAAAAAGCATGAACCAGTGGCGAGTTCAGTGGGTAGCCTTTAATACCATTTTTATTAAAGAAGTGCGGCGTTTTATGCGGATTTGGATTCAAACTCTGCTGCCACCCGCCATCACCATGATTTTGTATTTTGTTATTTTCGGGCAGTTGATTGGTTCGCGTGTAGGCAAAATGGACGGCTTTGACTACATGGCCTTTATTGTTCCTGGCTTGATTATGATGAGCATCATTACCAATTCCTACAGCAATATTTCATCGTCTTTTTTTAGCAATAAATTTCAGCGCAGTGTTGAGGAATTATTGGTATCGCCCGTGCATCCTTTAACCATGCTTTGTGGTTATGTGGCAGGCAGCGTGGCGCGCGGTTTGGCCGTAGGCGCAATCGTGATGCTGGTGTCTTTGTACTTTACCAATTTAACGATTCATAATTTATTTTTGGTGATGGTGACGACCTTTTTGGCGGCGACGGTTTTTTCATTGGGCGGCTTTATCAATGCCATGCTGGCCAATAAATTTGATGACATTGCCATTGTGCCCACTTTTGTGATTACTCCCTTAACCTATTTAGGTGGTGTGTTTTATTCCATCAGTTTATTGCCTGATTTTTGGCAGCATGTGTCGATGCTCAATCCTATTTTGTATATGGTGAACGCTTTTCGATTTGGCATTTTAGGTATCAGTGATGTCAATGTGTATGCGGCGCTTTTGATGCTGCTTGCTTTTACCGTGGCTTTAGGCGCTTGGGGCTATTGGCTGTTGTTGCGCGGCGTTGGCCTTAGAAAATAAATTAAAGTTGAGTGAAATATGACTTCCGTACACAGTGAAAACAATCCGCTTGGCAAGCACTCGGCTTACCCAGAACAGTACGATTCTACACTGCTGTTTCCGATAGCGCGCGATGAAAGCTGGAAGGCGCAGGGCCAAAATCGTGCTGCCGTTCCTTTTTATGGTGTGGATATTTGGAACGGCTATGAAATCTCTTGGCTGAATTTAAAAGGCAAGCCCGTCGTTTGTGTGGCGGAGTTTCGTATCCCTGCGCACAGTGAATTTTTAATCGAATCCAAATCGTTCAAGCTGTATTTAAATTCGTATAACCAAAGCCGCTTTGCCGATGCTAAAACAGTACAGGTACAGATGGCAGCGGATTTATCGCAAGCGGCAGGCGCGCCTGTTGCTGTTGAGTTTTATGGCTTGGATGCGGTGATGGCCGCGCCCATTGCGGCTAAATGCTTGGATGATTTGGATATTGAAATACAGCAGTATCAGCCCGATGCCAGCTTGCTAAAAAATACCGAAGGTTTTGAAAAGGGCTGGCTGGTTAGTCATTTATTAAAATCCAATTGCCCTGTGACAGGTCAGCCCGATTGGGGTTCTTTGTATATTTATTACGAAGGTCAAAAAATAGATGAGGCGGGGCTTTTGGCTTATATCGTGTCGCTGCGTCAGCATCAGGGCTTTCATGAGCAATGCGTGGAGCAATGTTTTCAGGATATTTCTTTGCGTTGTCATCCTAGAAAATTAATTGTTTATGCACGCTATGTGCGCCGAGGTGGACTGGATATCAATCCGTTTCGAAGTTCAGAAAAAGAGTGGACTGCGGCTAATTTTAAATTATTGCGGCAGTAATGCTGGTGCTAGCGCACCAGCTCGACTACCTTGCCATTGCGTAATTTTTTGGCGGCTTTTTCTAAAGCTTCTGCAACCTGATCGCGGTCTTCTTCTTTGATTTTATCCGCTTCCAAATACAAGGAAAAACCTTCCGCTTCTTGGTTCATATAGCTGGGGTTGGCACCTAGGTCGCGGCGATAATCCATCACCTGATACAAAGGCACAGGGTCGCGGAAGCCCTTAACTAAGG
>JBDKHD010000225.1:0-18728 GCA_039797885.1 Pseudomonadota bacterium | reverse complement strand
CGCGCACCGACAAAATTGGTATTGGTTGGGTTGCGCTTGGCAGCGGTAACGGCTTCATCGACATCGGTCGAATAATAAGCTTCGTTCATTACGGCTTTCTTTTTGGCGGGCGCGGGTGGGGTTTTGTCTTGCTGAGCATGAGCCATAAAAGTTGCACCAAGCAAGAGGCTCAGAGCAAGGAGGCTGTGGCGCAGCGGTGAGGTGGGTTGCATAAGCTGTCCCTCAATAGTTTTTGTTATTTTTTGTTATTGTGGCATGATAGCAGTCGAAATTTTTTCTGTACACAGGCTAGCCAAAAACCCAATGCTTTGGCAGCTTTTGTACGAACTTCAGCAAACCGACAGGTAATAATAATGATAAAAATCGTGTCAATGTGGCTTGCCGCCGCAGCCCTTGTTCTGACTAGCGGCTGTACCATTCATCAGTCAATGGGAGACAGCTTTGGTTCGGCCGTACGCGAACCTCATGGTGCCAATTTTGAAGCCATTTCCTTTAAGAGCGAATACAAAGCTTTACTCTATGTTTACCGTCCAGCCAACGATTGGTCTATGGATGAATTTGAAGCGCCCAGCTTTAACATGAATGACAAACGGCTCTTTAATCTCAAAGGCGGTGCGTATACTTGGTATGAATTGCAGCCTGGTAGCTACGACATTGTGATGCGTCGCGGCCTACTGGGTTTTGAGGGCGTCAACAACTTAGTGCTAAGCACCGTGGCCAGCATGCATCTGGAGGTGCAAGCAGGTAAAACTTATTACTTACGATACAGCGAAGTGGAGCCGCCTAAAGTGAGTACCGATAGCACAGCGGCGGTCTTGGGTGACGGGCCGCTGCAACTAGTCGATGCTGCGCTGGCTTTAACCGAGTTGCCCGTAACCAAAATGCTGCATCATGGTGGCGCTTCTTTGAACGCCAAAGCGCAAGAAGAAGACAAAGACTTGCAGCGTGTCTTTGATGGTTCTATTGATGGCAAGACTTCCAGCAAAGACAGCGGTAAAGACAATAATAAAGAAAGCAGTAAGGCCGCAGACAAAGCCGAACCTGCTGCGCCTGCTGCCGAGCAAAAAAATGAAAGCTGGTGGCCCTTCTAATCGGGCGCTTGCCTAACACAACGCGTGCTCTTGCTGTATAATCCGCGCACCCAAAATTAGCCCACCTTGGTGGGCTTTTTTGACCGTCAACAGCAAAGAGAGAACTCGCCATGACAGTGACTGTGGTCAAGCAAGAAGACTTAATTCAAAGCGTCGCCGACGCCCTACAGTACATTTCCTACTACCACCCCAAAGATTTTATTCAGGCCATGAACGCGGCCTATGAGCGAGAAGAATCCACAGCCGCCAAAGACGCTATGGCACAGATTCTAATCAACTCACGCATGTGCGCTATGGGCCATCGCCCCATCTGCCAAGACACGGGCATTGTGACCGTATTTTTAACCATTGGCATGGATGTGAAGTTCGAAGGCGACATGAGCGTCGAAGATATGTGTAATGAAGGCGTGCGCCGCGCTTACACTCACCCAGATAACGTGCTGCGTGCCTCCGTATTGGCCGATCCAGATGGCGCGCGCAAAAACACCAAAGACAACACCCCTTCCGTTATTCACATGAAGCTCGTGCCAGGCAACACCGTGGACGTGCATGTGGCCGCTAAAGGCGGTGGTTCAGAAGCCAAGTCTAAATTTGCCATGTTGAACCCCTCCGACTCCATCGTTGATTGGGTGCTAGAACAAGTGCCTAAAATGGGCGCGGGCTGGTGCCCACCTGGCATGCTCGGCATCGGTATCGGTGGCACGGCTGAAAAAGCCATGATGCTGGCTAAAGAATCCTTGCTTGAACCCATCGACATTCACGAGCTGCAAGCCCGTGGCGCGAAAACGCGTGCCGAAGAGCTGCGTTTAGAGCTGTTTGATAAGGTGAACAAGCTGGGTATTGGCGCACAAGGCTTGGGCGGTTTGACCACAGTGCTGGACATCAAAGTGCTGGATTTTCCCACCCACGCCGCCAATAAGCCCGTGGCTATCATCCCCAACTGCGCCGCCACTCGTCACACCCACTTTGTGCTTGATGGCTCAGGCCCCGCCAAACTGGAAGTACCAAATTTAGAAGACTGGCCCAAAGTGAGCTGGGAGCTGGGTGACAGCGTGCGTCGCGTCAACCTTGACACCTTAACCCCCGAAGACGTCAAAGACTGGAAAACAGGCGAAACCATTTTGCTCTCAGGCAAAATGCTCACTGGCCGCGATGCTGCGCACAAGCGCATGGTCGATATGTTTGCCCGTGGCGAAGAGCTACCCGTGGACTTAAAAGGCCGCTTCATTTACTACGTTGGCCCTGTAGACCCTGTGCGCGACGAAGTGGTAGGACCTGCAGGCCCTACAACAGCCACGCGCATGGACAAGTTCACCCGCACCGTGCTGGAGAAAACTGGCCTTTTAGGCATGATTGGTAAGTCCGAGCGCGGCGATATTGCCATTGACGCCATCCGCGACAACCAAGCTGTGTATTTAATGGCAGTAGGAGGCGCGGCCTATTTGGTATCTCAAGCCATTAAAGCCGCCAAAGTCGTAGGCTTTGCCGATTTAGGTATGGAAGCCATTTACGAGTTTGACGTCAAAGACATGCCCGTCACCGTGGCCGTGGATACCAAAGGTGAGTCCGTACACAAAACGGGCCCCAAAATGTGGTACGCCAAGATCAACGCCAAAGAGGTGTAAGCCTCATCCCAAGGCGGCTTTAGCCGCCTTTTTTATCTAAAAATGCCGCAAATGAGCGGAATTTTCATTTCAAATTGTTTTACTTACAAATCTTTACCTTATTGCCGATCTGTTTACTGTCGCATTCTGTCTAGCTACAAAAACTGCGCAGTAACAAAAAAACTCTTTAAATAAGCAAACAGTACCAGCGTACCGAAATCACTAAGATGGCCGCGTGAATAACGCTCAATAGCTATGGGGCTATTGAACCCGACCAAATAGGTATGCAATGAAAGCTTTTTCTTTAAAAAACAAACTTCTGGTGGCTGTATTGGCCATCATAGTGGCGCTGGTGCTGGTTTTGACTTGGCGCAGCTATGTGGGCATCAGCACGCTTAGCGAGAAGCTCACCAGCATGACGGCTGAAAACCTAACCGAGCAGGTGGTGGCACGCTTACAAACCGAAACACTGGCCTACAGTGAAAAAATTAACAGTTACATTCGTGCAGCCTTCAGTGCTTCTTCGACCATGACGGGCATTGTTGAAAACAGTATCGAGCACTCAGAGCAAAGGCTTAGCCGTGAGCAGCTCAGTTCTTTGGTGCAGGCTGGCATTGAATCCAATTCCAGCCTGAACGCCATTTATGCGCACTTTGAAGCCAATGCTTATGACGGCCAGGACGCGCGCTATCGTGGCGGCAAAGCGCTGCATAGCACCGCACAAACGGGCAGTTTGGAAGTGTATTGGATGCGCGACGATATGGGCCGTATTGAGCCTGTGCGTGTAGAAAACCCTGAAGACAAATACGACAGCACGGTAACCGAATACGGGACGCGCGTAGCTGAATGGTATCTGTGTTCGCGCGACACCAAAAAAGCCTGTTTCCTAGAGCCCAATATGTTTGAGGTGCGCCCTAGCTTGTCGATTCTGATGACCAGTCTGACCTTGCCTGTGCTAAAGGATCGTCAGTTTATTGGTGTGGTGGGTGCGGATATCAATATGTCGCGGTTTCAGCAATTGGTCGAAGAATTAAGCCGCTCTTTGTACAACGGTAAAGCCCGCGTGAGTTTGCTTAGCCGCCGAGGCAATATCATTGCGACCAGTCATTATCAGGATTATTTATCCAAACCCTTGACTCAGGCTATGCCAGAGCTGGGTAAGCAGCTGCAAGAGCTGCATCAGCATAAAGGCGTATTGGAAAGCGAAGATACTTTTTATGTGGCACGCACCATAGACGTGCCCGCCGCCAACACCTTCTGGTCGTTGCTGATTGAGCTGCCAAAAGACTTGGTGTTAGCGGACATAGCGGCCATGCAGCATACCGCAGACAGCGAAAAAAATCGCATTATTAGCAGTCAAATAGGGGTGGGAGTGGTGCTGGCGCTGCTGTTTTTGCTGGCCGTAGTACTGCTGATTCGCTCTATCGTTCGTCCGATCCTAGCATTGGATAAGCAAGTGGCGCAGCTGGCGGGTGCCGATGGTGACCTATCTCATCAGCTAAATATAGATACCCACGCCGAGCTGATTAGCCTAGGCGGCAACTTCAACCGTTTCGTATTTAAGTTGCGCGACCTGGTGAACTCGCTCAAAGAAGTCAGCCTAGAGGTGCGTCGTGAGTCGGATGAAAACTTGCAAATCAGCGAGCAGACCAGTGGTGCGACGACCAAGCAGCACGACGAAATCAACAACGTGGTAACGGCCACGCAAGAAATGTCGGCAACGGCGCAGCAGGTAGCGGGCATTGCCGTGGAAGTTTCGACCAAAACCCAGGATATCGAAATGGAAGTGTCGGCTTCGCAGCAGAATTTATCGCAGGCGGCACACATGTCGTTGGAGTTGAGCGGCAATATGAACACCGCCAGCGAGGTGATTTCTCAGGTGTCGGCGCGCTCGGAGGAGATCAACAGCATTCTGGAGGTAATAGGCACTATTGCTGACCAAACCAATCTGCTGGCTTTAAATGCCGCCATTGAAGCCGCGCGTGCTGGCGCTCACGGTCGAGGTTTTGCGGTCGTGGCCGATGAGGTGCGCTTATTGGCGTCCAAAACTCAGGCGTCCACGGGTGAGATTAGCCAAATGATTGCGACCTTACAGGCCGATGTAAAACGCGCCGTGGCCATCATTCAGCAGGGGCGAGAACAAGCCAGCAGCGCCATGGGGCAGACACACCATGCGCACGAATCTTTGCAGCAAGTGGTTATTGCCGTTGCGGAAATTGCCGACAGCATTCGCCAAGTGGCCACCGCCGCCGAAGAGCAAAGCGCGGTGAGCGAAGAAATCACCAAGAACCTGACAGTTATTGGCGATGCCGCATCACAGCTGCGTGGCTTGGCGCAGCAAGCCCGTGGCAGTAGCCATAAAGTCATGGGCGAAATCGACACGCTCGACCAAAAGCTTGGCGCTTTGCGCACATAAAAAAAGGCGGCTTTAGCCGCCTTTTTTTATGAGGTTTAGAAAAGGCCAAAGCATCAGCGCGATGATGACGGCTATGGCTAGCAGGATGAAAAAACTGTCCAGTGGGCGGCTGCGGGTGAATTGCCAGAAGGATTGAGCCGCTGGCGCTTGGCTTTGCAGGCGCACGCGGCGCTCGTCTTGGTAGGCGTCGATCAGGGCGCGGGCGCGCTGGAAATCGTCGTCGTGCCTAAGCCACAGTGCCGCAAGGGAGATTTGCCAGCGTCCTGCGCTGGTTTCGTAGAACTCAATGCCTGCCTCTTGCAGCAGTGTGCGTACGTCTTGGGCTTCGTCGTCACCGACACCCGCTAAGCGGAAAACTATTTTGGCCATAATCTGCAATAAAAAACCGCCAAACCCGAAGGTGGCGGTAAAGGTGCTTCTCAAGTGGAAGCTTCATACTAGAGAAGCGGCTTCTTTAGAGCAAGGCCTAAATGCGGCGCTTACGCCAGTAAGCCAGAGCAAGAATCAGCAAACTTGTCAGCCACAGAGGCCACAGCCCAAGCAACATATAGGGTGTACTGCCTTGGCGCATTTGCGCTTGTGCCGTTAGGGTGGCGCGCACTTCATAAGGCAGGCGTGCCACAATTTTGCCTTTGTTATCCACCAAAGCCGTAATACCTGTGTTGGTGGCGCGCAGCACATAGCGCCCCGTTTCCAACGCGCGCATTTGCGCCAAGGCCATGTGCTGCTTGGGGCCTAGCGAGTCGCCAAACCAAGCATCGTTGCTTACGGTGACCAGCAAGTCGGCCTGTTTGGCCATGTGTGCGACCTGTTCGCTGTAGGCGATTTCATAGCAAATAAAAGGCGCAATCAGAAAAAGCTGCTGCTGATGGCTGACTTTCAGTAAGTCTTGATCGGCACGGCCTGCCATAAAGCCCGACATATCCAAATCCAAAAACGGAATCAAACCGCGCAGCTGTTTTTCCAGCGGCACAAATTCGCCAAAGGGCACGAGCTTTTGCTTGTGGTAGAGGCCATCGCCATTGCCAAAGGCGGTGATGCTGTTGTGAAACTCACCGTAAAGTGGGCTGGAGCGTGGGTAGCGGTAGGCGATGCCAGTAATGATAGTGCTTCCGTGACTGCGAGCTTCTGCGCCTATGTCTGCCATATAGGGCTGAAATTGATCGTACAGCAGGGTTACGGCGGTTTCAGGCCAGAGAATCAAGGCGCTGTCCCAGTGCTTGGTGCTTTGCTGATAATAGGTGGCGATAGTGGGGCTTACGGCTTCGGGCGTCCATTTCTCGCTCTGTGGGATATTGCCCTGCACCGCACTGACTTGCAGTGTGGCGGTGGGCGTGGTCCAGTCGAGGCTGTGCAAATACGCACCTAACGGCCAAAAGCCCAACAGCAGCAGCCAAGCATAACGGCGGCTGCGCCACACTTGCCAGAGCGTGGTGACGCTTAGTACAGCTAAAAAAGACAGCCCGTAGCTGCCTATGATGGGCGCGTAGCCTGAGAGCCAAGAGCTAAGGTGTGCATCACCTGCAAACAGCCAGGGAAAGCCTGTGAGCAAGTGCCCGCGCACCCATTCGCTTAAAAACCAAAACACGGGCAGGGTAAGCCAAGCCAAGCTTTGCCCAAAAAGCCTGTGGCGCAGGGCAAAGACGGTGGCGGGAATCAATGCTAAAAACGCCGCAAAGAGCGTTACTGCCAAGGCCGCCAGCCACACGGGTGCGCCGCCAAAGCGCTGCATGCTGACGTAAATCCAAGAGACACCCACTAAAAATTGCCCAGTGCTGTACAGCCAAGCATAGAAAAAGGCTTGCTTGCCGCTACGGGCTTGGGCCAAACCCAACACCAAGCCCGCCAAGCTAACCAGCCCCAACGGCCAATAGAAAAAAGGCGCGAGTGCCAAAGGAAAAAGCGCACCACTTAAAAAAAGCAGGGCAGGCAAAGCTCGGTGGGTCATGGTGGCTATCCTAGTTGGGCGCTCTTTGCCTTTGGAGTTAGACGACGGCTTGCACTTCCAATAAGCCCAGCTGCCTTCCCGTGCTGTGCAGCACTTTGAACTGCCAGCCATCGATGTGGATGCTCTCGTCGGCCTCAGGAATGCGGCCAAAATAATGCATGACGATGCCGCCTATGGTGTCGAATTCTTCATCGGAGAAGTGTGTGGCGAAGTGCTCGTTAAAATCCTCAACCGAGGTCAAGGCATTTACCAGCGCCACGCCGCCACTTAAATCACGGATTAGGCTTTCTTCGACGGGGTCGTATTCGTCTTTGATGTCGCCGACAATTTGTTCAAGCACGTCTTCGATGGTGATTAAGCCTGCGATGCCGCCAAATTCGTCCACCACTATGGCCATGTGATTGCGCTTGGCACGAAACTCATGCAGCAGCACGTTTAGACGTTTGCTTTCAGGCACAAAGCTCACGGGGCGCATAATGCCTTCGATGGTTAAACCGTCGGTATTGGGGCTAAGCACCAAAGGCAATAAGTCTTTGACCAACAACAAACCAACTACGTCGTTGTGGTCCTCGCCGCCCATAACAGGGATGCGCGAATGCGCCGCCGTGACGAGGCGCGGTAAGTAGTCTTCTATGGGGTCATCGATGTTGATGCTCACCATTTGCGAGCGCGGCACCATGATGTCGCGCACTTGCATTTCCGAGACTTGCAGTGCGCCTTCGAGTAAGGCCAAGGTATCGCTATCGACGATACTGCGCTCTGCGGCTTCACGGATAATATCTTGAATGTCTTGACGGCTTTGTGGGTCGTCGGAGAAAAGATCGGTGACTTTTTCCAGCCAGCTGCGTGGCTGGTTCGTTCGCTCGTCGCTCATGATGCCTCATCATCAAGGTAAGGGTCGGGAAAGCCTAATTTGGCCATAATTTGGCGTTCTAGGTTTTCCATAATGTCTGCTTCGTCGTCCTTTATATGGTCGAAGCCCAGCAAATGCAAGCAGCCGTGTATCACCATATGTGCCCAATGCGCGGCTAGGGTTTTGTGCTGCTCTTGCGCTTCTTGTGCTACTACGGGCACGCAAATAACCAGGTCGCCAACAAGCTCAATGGGTACTTGCGGTGGGGCTTCAAAGGGGAAAGACAGCACGTTGGTAGGCTTGTCTTTGCCACGGTACTCCAAGTTCAGCTCTTGGCTTTCTTGGGCTTCTACTAGGCGAATGGTCAGCTCAGGCTCGGCAAAACGGCAACGATTAGCCAGTGCCGTGCTTGCCCATAGCTTAAGTTCATCTTCGCTGGGCAAATAGCCGTTGTAGTCTTCTAGCTCGTCGGCCAGTTGCCTATCCAAATTCAAATTCATTGCGGGCCTTCTTGGTGTTTGACGCCTTCAAAACGGTCGTACGCTTCAACGATACGTTGCACCAGTGGGTGGCGTACAACATCGGCGCTGGTAAAGCGGGTGATGCCAATGCCATCGACACCGTCTAAAACCTCAAGGCCATGCCTGAGGCCTGAATACACGCCGCGCGGCAAGTCCACCTGCGTAATGTCGCCTGTAATCACGGCCTTAGAGCCAAAGCCGATGCGGGTTAAGAACATTTTCATCTGTTCTTTGGTGGTGTTTTGCGACTCGTCCAAAATCACAAAGCTGTGGCTTAGCGTGCGGCCACGCATGTAGGCCAAAGGTGCGATTTCGATGGTGTTGCGTTCGATGTAACGCGCAACTTTCTCAAAGCCCAGCATTTCATATAGGGCGTCATAAAGCGGGCGCAAATAGGGATCGATTTTTTGGGCAAGGTCGCCTGGCAAAAAACCGAGCTTTTCCCCTGCTTCCACCGCAGGGCGCACCAGCAGAATGCGTTTGACGTCGTTGCGCTGCAAGGCTTCCACCGCCGCTGCAACCGCTAAATAGGTTTTGCCTGTGCCCGCAGGACCGATGCCAAAGTTGATGTCAAACTCACGAATGCGTTCAAGGTAAGCCAGCTGATGTGGGCCGCGCGGTTTAACGCTGGCTTGCGGGGTGTGAATAATCTCTACAGGCTGAGTGGTTTTGCGCCCTTGCGGCTCGTTCATACCTTCTTCGCGCAAAAACAGCTGAATCAGTTCAGGCGTAATGACCGTGCCCTTAGCGGTTTCGGCGTACAGATGCTTGAGCAGATGCTCGGCGCGCTGTGCCAGCTTCAAGGAGCCTTCCAAGGTGAAATGATTGCCACGGCTGTAGATTTCCAAGCGGTAACTTTCTGCAATTTGCTCTAGGTGGCTGTTGTAATGGCCGCACAGATTGGCCAGGCGCTTGGCATCGTCTGGCTCAAGCTGAAAGCTTAGGCTGTGGACGTTGGTTATTGGGGTGAAACGGGTTGGAGTTTGCAATGAAAGATGGCCCTCTAATAAGCCAGTTCAGGGTTGACTAGAGTACCACGCAAGCTGTTGGTGTGCGCGGCATCAATATGCACTTTAACAAATTTTCCGATCAGCGCGTGATCGTCGCACATGAAGTTCACTACGCGGTTGTTCTCGGTGCGGCCTTGCAGCTCACCAAGGTCTTTGCGTGAAATGCCGGTAACCAAAATGGTTTCGGTTTTGCCGACCATTTGGCGGCTGATCAGCTGCGCTTGGTTGTTAATTTGCGCTTGCAACACTTCAAGGCGAGCCTTTTTTATGTCCTCTGGCGTGTCATCGCTCAAGAGGGCGGCTGGCGTGCCAGGGCGCGCACTGTAAACAAAGCTGTATGAGGTGTCGTAACCGATGCGCTTGATCAGCGCCATGGTGTCGTTGAAGTCTTCTTCGGTTTCGCCAGGGAAGCCTATGATAAAGTCCGAGGAGAAGGAGATATCAGGGCGCAGCGCTCGCACGCGCTCCAGAATATTGATGTAAAAATCCACTTCGTGGTTGCGCTTCATGGCCGCCAAAATGCGGTTAGAGCCACTTTGCACGGGCAAATGCAGGTGGCTGACCAGCTCAGGCACTTCAGCGTAGGTGTTGATCAGGCGCTCGGTAAACTCCAGCGGGTGGCTGGTGGTGAAACGAATGCGGTCGATGCCGTCAATTTCGGCTACCAAAGTGATGAGCTCGGCAAGGTCGGCAATTTCGCCTTCTTCGGTCATGCCACGGTAAGCATTGACGTTTTGACCCAGCAAATTTACTTCGCGCACGCCTTGTTTGGCTAAGGAGCGCACTTCTTCTAGTACGTCGTCCAAGGGACGGCTAAATTCTTCGCCGCGCGTGTAAGGCACGACGCAGAACGAGCAGTACTTCGAGCAGCCCTCCATCACCGATACAAAGGCCGTGACCTCGTCGGTTTTGTGCGCAGGCAAATGATCGAATTTTTCAATTTCAGGGAAAGTCACGTCTACGATCGAAATGGCGTTGTTTTGCGCCTTGTTGATCATGCTGGGTAGGCGATGAATGGTTTGTGGGCCAAAGACCATATCCACCAAAGGCGCGCGTTTGATGATGCGCTCACCTTCTTGCGAAGCTACGCAGCCTGCTACGCCAATTTTGACGTTGGGGTTGTTCTTTTTCAGCTTTTTCCAGCGCCCAAGCTGATGAAAGACTTTTTCTTGAGCTTTTTCACGCACTGAGCAGGTGTTCAAAATAACGACATCGGCTTCTTCTTCGTTGTCGGTCAGTACCATCTTATGGCTGTCACCCAAAATATCCGCCATGCGCTGCGAATCGTATTCGTTCATCTGGCAGCCGTGGGTTTTGATAAAGAGTTTTTTGGGTTGGTCGGTCATGGTTACATCTGTGCACAAAGGAAAAACGGGCGCGCATTATACAGCCTGCGCGCGCCATATAGCCAGCAATGAGCTAGGCTCTTGTTTTTCCATCAGTCGTTGCTATATAAGGGGTAAGGAGGTCAGAAAAATTACCGAAATTCACCCACTGTTTTGCACGCAAGCTCATTAAGTTTCAGCCGATAACAAGATAGCCCTGATAATAAAAGGAGAAGTCTTATGAGTATTCAGATGCAACCTCTTTTTTGGCGTATTGGTGACACTCAAAGCAACGGCCGTGGCGCGTTAAGCCTGCTGATGCCGCACCATCTAGGTAGCCGCAATGCTACCGAACTTCCCATCAATTTAAGCTTTCAAGCCCGCCTAGAGCATGCAGGCCCTAAGGATTTACGCTGGTCCGAGAATGATACCGAGCTTTTTATGGCGCTGTTGCAGCAAAAACGCCAAAACCAATTAGAAGGTGAGGTCGAATTGGATCTGCACGATCATGCTGTGCAGGGCATCATTCAGCTGGTGGCCTTGGCGCGTTTTCAGTCGGCGGTGAATGTGGATACCGAGCTGGCAGAAGATATCAATACCCAGCGCAGCGAGTTGGAAATCGGCTCTTTGGTGGCCGTAAACGATGGCCAAAGTTTTCCTTTGGCGGTAGTGGTGATGCTGGATTCCATCGAGGCGCACTGTATTTTGCTCGAGCCTTTAGCAACGCGCACGCAAACCTTGGCCGATGGCAGTTTGGTGATGTTTAGTCGCCTGGCTGCTTTATCCGCGCACTTTGCGCAAAGCAGCCAAGGCAGTGATGCGACTAAGCACTGAGGCTTTTGCGGGCGTTGGCGCGCGATTGCATTTGCTGGCGCGTAATCTGCGTTAACGCCGCATAAAAGCCCAGATGACTGGGCTTGCTAGTCGCAGGCACAGGTGTTTCGGTTTTCGGGTGGTGTAGGCTTGGGTGTGTTTGCATGGTCTATCTCCTGAAGTAATTCGCTGTTGTTATTGTCTTTTTGCTATCGCATCCCAGCACAGATCGAGCAGATCCTGTACTTGAGGTTTCAAATCTAAGTGCGGGCACTGCTGCTGTTTTTTGGCGATGTTAAACAGGCTGCCAAAGGTCACAGTGGCTAATAGTTCATTGGGTAAGTCTTTGATGACGCCAGAGCTTTTCGCTTCATCAAAGAGCGCCAGTGTTTCGCTGTGGATGCTGCGTAGGGTTTCCTCGCGCGCGGCGGAACAGAGGGCTGGAGAGGCTTGTAGCTGCTCCAGCAGGCGAAGCTTCTCGTTATTTTGCCGCATAAATTCGTAAAAGCGTCCCCACATATGGTCAAAGCGCTGACGCACGCTGAGCTTGACGCCGTAGTCAGTGAGGCAATGCTGCGAAATTTCCTGCGCTAAAAAAGCGTGCAATTCTTCAATCAACACTTCTTTGGTGGCGAAATAACGATAAATTGTGCCCGCGCCGACATCAGCGGCCTTGGCAATTTTCGCCATCGGGCAGCTTTCTAAGCCGTATTCGGCAATGACCGCTGCTGTTGCAGCCAAAATTTGTTCACGTTTATCCATACATACCTCGCGGAATGAACGTTCATTCTATAGCGGAGAATAAAAAACACAAGCGCAGATAGCCGCGCAGTTTAGGTAAAAGGCAGTGGTGGATTTTTATAAAAAGGCTTTAAAAATCATAAATCTCGGCCTTTTGTGTCAATTCTGTTAGGCTAAATCTCGCTAATCTTTACACAATAACAACAACAGAAGATTTTCCATGACTCAATCCTATTCCTCTGACGTTTTAGTTTGTGGCGGCGGCATCGCTGGCATAGTTACTGCGCTTGAAACCCTGCGTGCAGGTAAGAAAGTCGTCATTATCGACCGTGATACACCAGAGCGTTTTGGCGGCTTGGCGCTTTGGGCTTTTGGCGGCATGGCACTGGTAGGCACGCCATTGCAAAAGAAAATGGGCATTCCCGACAGCCCCGCTATAGCGTTAAAAGATTGGCTGAGTTTTGGTGAGCTAAACACCCAAGATACGCACTCCTTTGCTTGGGCAAAATACTACGTCGAAAACTGCAAAACCGAAGTTCACGATTGGCTTCTTGCAGAAGGCATTAAATTTATGCCTGCGGTGAACTGGGTCGAGCGTGGCGTAAACGGCGATGGCAATTCCTACCCGCGTTACCATGTGCTTTGGGGCACGTCGCGCCATATGACTTTAACGTTGATCGAAGCGCTAAAAAACGCTGGAAAAAATGGCCGTTTAACCATTTTGCACGAATGCCGTGTGACTGAATTATTAAATGAAAATGGCCGAGCTGTAGGCGCGGTTGCGGTAACAGAAAAAAACGGCGAAGAATTACGCTTTAGCGCCAAGCATGTGGTGTTGGCGATGGGCGGCATCAACGGCAGCGCCGAAGAAGTGCGCAAAAACTGGCCAAAAGAACGCGATATTCCTGACACTTTTTTAAATGGCGCGCATCCTTTTGCTGATGGCGCATTGCACCGCTTAACCGCCGCAAAATTCGACGGTCAACTAACGGGTTTGGGCGAGATGTGGAATTATGCCGCAGGTTTTCCGCATCCTTTTCCGCATTTTAAAGGCCATGGTTTATCGACCATTCCGTGTAAATCTGCGCTGTGGTTGGATCACACTGGTCAGCGTATTGGCTCACAGCCTTTAGTGACGGGTTTTGATACGCACTGGCTGTGCAAGCAAGTGGCAAAACAAGAAAAACCCTACACCTGGCATTTATTAAATTGGCGAATTGCCGCTAAAGAATTTGCCATTTCAGGTGCAGAACATAATGGCCGCATTCGTGATCGCCAATTTATTCGTTTTGTTAAAGAAATTTTATTTGGCAATCATCGTTTAGTGCGTCAAATGCAACGTGAAAGTTCCCATTTTATTGTTGCCGATACCTTAGAAGAATTGGCCGATAAAATGAATGCGCTCACGCAAAGCCACGACATTAAAGCTGAAACCTTAAAAGCGGTGGCCGATGATTTTGATGCCAATTTTGCCAACGGCAATAAATTGGAAAACGACGATCAAATTCGCCGTATTTTACACGCCCGCCAATGGGGTCCAGATCGCCTGCGTACCTGCAAACCTGCGCCACTACAGCAAAAAGGCGCTGGACCATTTATCGCCATTCATATGCAGCTTATTACTCGTAAAAGCCTAGGCGGTCTGCGCACCAACTTACACAGCCGCGTGCTCAATGCCCAAAATAATCCGATTGAAGGTTTGTATTGTGTTGGCGAAGCCGCAGGCTTTGGTGGTGGCAACAGCAATGGCATTCGCTCGCTGGAAGGCACGTTTTTGCCGGGCTGTATTTTAACGGCTAGAGCGGCAGCGAAAGAGATTAATAAATAGGTTCGTTAGGCGTTAGGCGTTTGGCGTTAGGCGTGTTCACAGATTCTCACCATACGCCCCACCCCTAACGCCCAACCAATAATTAAAAACGGAGAATAACTATGAACGGCGCTCAAGCTTTAATGAAAACTTTAGTAGATGCAGGGATTGATGTCTGTTTTAGCAACCCGGGCACCAGTGAGATGCATTTTGTCGCGGCTTTGGACAGCGAGCCAAAGATGAAAGCGGTGCTGGCTCTGTTTGAAGGGGTGGCCACTGGTGCGGCCGATGGTTACGCGCGCATGGCCGATAAACCCGCTGCGGTGTTGTTGCATTTGGGTGTCGGTATCGGCAACGGCATGGCGAATTTGCACAACGCGCGCAAAGGCAAAGTGCCTATCGTGAACATTGTGGGCGATCACGCCACTTACCATGTGCAGTACAACGCGCAGTTGCAGTCGGATATTGAAACCGTGGCGCGCAACGTCTCGCCTGAGTTTGTGCGCACCTCCAAAACCACGGCTGAGCTTTGTACCGATACCGTCGAAGCCATCATCTCAGCCACGACCTTGCCACATAAAGTTTCGACTTTAATTCTGCCTGCGGACGTGTCTTGGGGCGAAAATGCTGTACCAGCCAAATTGCCTGCGCCTGTGGCTGCCCCTGTGGCCTGCGACGCGCAAGTGAGTGAAGCGGTCGCGGCGATCAAATCGGGTAAAAAAGTCGCTTTCTTGCTTGGTGGCCATGCTTTGCGTGAGCCTGCGCTTTTAGCTGCGGCAAAGGTCGCGGCACACAGTGGCGTTAAGCTTCTGCATGAAACATTCCCCTCTCGCCAAGAACGCGGTGTGGGCTTGCCCAATCCTGAAAAAATTGCTTATTTGGCCGAGCTTGTGGGCGTGCAACTGGCCGATATCGAGCATTTGATTTTGGTCGATTGCAAAGCGCCCGTGTCTTTCTTTGCTTACCCCGGCCGTAAGAGCTACCTCGTGCCCGATGGCTGTGAGGTTCATACCCTATGCAGCGAAAGCCAAGATGCAGCCGCAAGTCTTACCAAACTGGTTAAAGCCTTGGGCGCAGAAAACACCGCGCCCGTGTTGCAAGAAGCGGTGCGCCCCGTTCGCCCTAAAGGCCGTTTAACCTCGGAAAAAGTCTGTAAAGCGCTGGGGCATTTTTTGCCTGACAACGCCATCATCATCGACGAAGCCATTACCTCAGGCTTAATGCTGATGAAAATGACCGAAGGCTGCCCTCGCCACGATTACATCACCTTAACAGGCGGTGGTATCGGTCAAGGCACGCCCAACGCCGTCGGTGCCGCCATCGCCTGCCCAGATCGCCCCGTGATTGCGCTGATCGGTGACGGCACTTCCATGTACACCATTCAGTCCTTGTGGACTATGGCGCACGAAGGGCTGGATGTGACGGTGATTATTTTCAACAACGCCTCTTACTCGGTGCTGAACATTGAGCTGGAACGTGTGGGTGCAGAAAAAATCGGCGCTAAAGCACGCTCGCAGTTGGACTTAAACGGGCCTGTGATCAACTTCGCACAAATGGCGCAAAGCATGGGCGTACACGGTGCGCGCGTGGCGAGCGCGGAGGAAATGAACAAAGCCTTGGAATACGCACTAAGCCACAAAGGCCCGCATCTGATTGAAGCCATGGTTCCAGAGGCGTTAAACGGCGTAAAACGCAAGGTTTTACCCTGGATGCTGCGCTCCTTGCCCAAGCTGCCTTTGGGTGTGACCCGCGCGCTGAAAAAGAAAATCGCGCCCTAGTTTTATCCGAGTTCGACCACCTTTGGCTGCGCCCTAAAGCGCGGCCTTTTTTTATTCTTGCGCTTGGCTCAAGCGTGCCAGCGCCCAATAAATATGCTCATCCACCAAAGGCGAAAAGCCCAAGCGACTGTGCAGCGCCGCCAGCGCTTCGGCACTGGCGCTGCTGTTGCCTAGGCCCACCGCCAGATTGCGTAGCCAGCCTTCGTAACCGGCGCGGCGAATGGCCGAGCCTTGGGTGCGCTCATCCCATTGCTCGTGCGTCCACAAAAACAGCTCCACTAGGCTGGCTTGGTCGAGACCGTGGCGCGGCTGAAAGTCCTCGTGCGGGCCAAACTGCGCGTATTTATTCCATGGGCACACCAGCTGGCAGTCGTCGCAGCCAAAGACACGGTTACCCAGCAGCGGGCGCAATTCTGGGTCGATCTGCGCTTTATTTTCGATGGTCAGGTAGCTGATGCAGCGCTTGGCATCGAGCTGATAGGGCGCGACAAAGGCTTGGGTGGGGCAAGCCTGCAAGCAAGCGGTGCAGCTGCCGCAGAGGTCGGCGACAGGCTGGTCAATGGCAAAAGGGATGTCGGTGTAAATCTCGCCTAAGAAAAAATAACTGCCTGCATCTTGGTTGATGATGAGCGTATTTTTGCCCTGCCAGCCTAAGCCTGCTTTGGCCGCCAAGGGTTTTTCCAGCACGGGCGCGCTGTCCACAAAAGCGCGCGCCAGCTGGTAGCTGGGTGCGGCGTCTTTGATGCGTTTGGCCAGCTCGGCAAGGCGCTTACGCATCATCTTGTGGTAGTCGCGGCCTAGGGTGTAACGCGAAATATAGGCTTGCTCGGGTTGCTCAAGCCGCGCTTTGGCAGGCTCGGAAATAAAGACACCCTTGGGGCGCTCAGTAGGGTTTGGGCTGGGTGCGCCTGCTTCATGAGGGAAGTAATCCATGCGGCAGGAAATCACGCGCAGTGTCTGCGGCTCTAAGGTTTCAGGATGGCGGCGCATGGCAATGCGTTCAGGGTCGGCCAGCCACTCCATGCTGCCGTGATGGTTTTTTTGCACAGCTTGCTGCAAGCGATCGGCGGCAAGGTCCAGCTGGGTATCGGTAAAGCCCACCTGCGCAAAGCCCAGCTCGTAAGCCCAAAGGCGAATGTCGGCGGCAAATTTTGCCAGTTCGGTTTCAGTCATGCGCGCATTTTACACTTTATTGCTTGGCCTTCACGCACGGCTTGGGCTTTGGGCTTTTTTGCTTGCGCAAAACTGCTATGCTCGTTTTTTTTCAAAAAAGGGGAAATTCCATGATAAGGATTTTAGCGGCGTTATTGTGTCTGTCGGCCAGTGCGCAAGCGGCGCAAGTTTATGTTTGCACCAGCGCCAACGGCCAGAAAACCTATCAGCAACAGCCTTGTCGCCAAAGCGTCAAAATGGAAGTAAAAAACTATGAAGCCGTCGTTGTGGGCACCGATATGCCCGCACTGGATATCGAGGCGGGGAAAAAGGAGCAGGCTCAGGCGGCACAAGGGCGAGAAGCGCAGCGTATCGAGCAAAAAATTACCGAATACCAAACCAGTATGCAGACGGAATTGGCGCAATTAAAAGCGCGCAAAGCCTTGGCCAATAATAATTTGGCCGGTGCAACTTTAGAGGAAAGTATCAGCACAGAAATGCAAGCGGTGACCAATAAATGGTCGGTGTTAATTCAAGCCGAGCAAAATAAATTAAAAGCGCTGCAAGCCAAGCCTTAAAGATTGTGCGCAAGCCATTGTTTAAAATCGCTCTCGTCGATTTTTCCGCTTTGCGCACGCACGCTACCGTCTTTATTAAAAAAATAGGTGCGAGGTAATTCCCCGTACCAGTTTTTATCAATATGAAAGCGCAACTTATTGCTGTTTTCGGCAAAAATCCAATTGCTGTTTGCGGCTAAGCCTGCCTGTTCTAAACGCGTTTTCACTGCACTGGTGTTGTCGATGTCGTCGGTGGCAACCAGCTCAATAACCAAATTTTTATGGCTGGCCAAAGCCGATTTAAACAGCGCAAATTCTTCATTACAGTAACGGCAATCTAAAGACCAAAAAGACAGCACAAAGGCTTGGCCCTGATGTTTGGCTAAAATTTGTTCGAGGCTGTTTTTTATAAAAGGGTTAAGCGACTCCTGCGCTTGGCTGGCAGGATTAAGAGCCAGCCAAAAACAAAGTGATAACAGCAAAATGCGCGTTGTTTTCATGCGTGCCCCTTATTGAACTTCAACCACAATCAAGCCCGTTTCGGGGCCGTGCCATGCAAGGAAAATGCGCTCGTTAAAAGCCAGCAAAATGGGGCGCGCTTGTTCTTTATCGCTTTTCATTAAGCTTTTTGGCGCAGAAAAAGTCTGGCCAAAATCCTTGGATTCCATGCTCATGACGTGCGTGGTTTCACCATCAAACTCGGTCCAGGCCAATACCAATCTTTTTTCGGTACTAATCACCGCAGGGTAGCTGGTTTGATTGTCGGTATTACCCACGCCTAACACTTTGCTGGGCTTGCTGTCGCTGGTTTTCATTTGCCCATAAAACAGCACATGCGCGTCTTTGCTGTCTTGGTTAAACCACACCATGTGTTTGGTATTTTTGCTGTCTATGGCAAGGCTTGGGCCATGGTGCGGGCAGGCTTCGATTTTCCAGTTATTAAAAGTGACGCGCACTGGGGCTTCTTTGCCATTTAAATTAATGAGCGCGTGGTCGCGGATATTGTCTTTAAAAATATGTCGCCACAGGGCAAAGGTGTTGCCTTTGTTATCCTGTGCGGTGGTGATTTGGCAGCATTCGCAGGAATGCTCGGCCAGTTTGCGGTTTTTACC
>JBDKHD010000224.1:0-5147 GCA_039797885.1 Pseudomonadota bacterium | reverse complement strand
AAACTCCTTGTGATTCTTTTCGCAATTATACGCTCTAGCCCGCTATTTTAATGCAAAAAAAAGCGCATACTAACCTGCATTATTTAGTGCTATGGATTTTATTGACCATGTCCAATTCTTTGCTCTTTGGCCAGATTCAGGGCTACGCCCTAGGTGATGTTCCTGCTTACTCCAGCGATTACAAAAGCGCAGACAATAAACTCTTGCCCAACCGCCATGCGTTTCGCAATTATTTTGATGGCGTATACACAGGCTATAAATGGCAATGCGTGGAGTTTGCGCGGCGCTGGCTGCTGGTCAATCGCGGCTATGTGTTCGACGATATTGCCATGGCTTACGATATTTTTCGTTTAAGCTCGGTAAAAATTGTGGCCACCGATGAGCGTTTACCTTTGCACTCTTTTGCCAATGGCTCCAAACGCCACCCCGAAGTCGGAGCCATGCTCATTTGGAGCGAGGGTGGCGAATTTCAGCGCACAGGGCATGTTGCTATCATCACCGAAGTCTTTGCCGACAAACTGCGTGTCGCCGAGCAAAATGTCGATTTTTTTAGTTGGGAAGGGCGTAATTACAGCCGCGAATTACCTGCCTGCATCAGCGCCGATGGCAACTACTGGATTCAATGCTCTTTCCTTAATGCCTCAATTTTAGGCTGGGTCATGCAAACCGCCGACGCCACTCATGCGGTGGCCTTTCCCAAACCCAAGCCCGAATTATTTGCGATTAAAATGCGTGAAACCGCCCCCGAGGCCGAGCACATTAATCGCCCATGGCTGAATTTAGCCAACCCCGATGAAGCCGCCTATTTAGCCAAAAATGGCGAAAATCTTGCGCCCCATGCACGGCGTTATCAGTATTTTTGTATCTCTGCCACCGCCGAGCAAGAAGTAAAACGCGCAGTCAACGAGCTGCACGCTCTTTTTATGCACGCCACCGATTACGTTTTGCAGCATGAGGAATTATTAGCGCGCTTTAACTTGCCCAAAGTCATTTGGCCGCGCATCGTGCAGTCTTGGAATAACCGCCGCAATCAAATGATTACTGGGCGCTTTGATTTTTGCTTAACCGAGCAAGGTCTAAAACTGTACGAATACAACTGCGATTCGGCTTCTTGCCATACTGAGGCCGCTAAAATTCAAGGTGCTTGGGCCGCACATTATGGCTGCGATGACGGTGAAGATGCGGGCGAAGACTTAGCACAGCATTTAATTGATGCTTGGAAAAAATCCAACACCGATGGTCTTGTGCACATTTTATTGGATGAAGACGCCGAAGAGCTTTACCACGCACTTTTTATGCAGCAGTGCATGCAAGCGGCAGGAATACGCAGCAAACTCGTACGCGGCTTGGATGAGCTGCACTGGAATGAAAATCACAGCGAAGTGCTGGATGCAGACGGAGCAGCTATTCATCGAGTTTGGAAAACTTGGGCATGGGAAACCGCCTTGGATCAATTGCGCGAAGAATTAAATGACGCAGCACAGCAGCATGCCCTGGCCTCGCCTAATAACAGCAAACCCCGTCTGATGGATGTGCTTTTTCGCCCAGATACTTTGGTATTTGAACCCTTGTGGACATTAATTCCCAGCAACAAAGCTATTTTGCCCATTTTATGGGATTTGTTTCCCAATCATCCGTATTTATTAAATTCACAATTTGATTTGACCGAAGACTTAAAAAACCAAGGCTACGCCATCAAACCCATTGCAGGGCGCTGCGGCCATAATATTTTGCTTTTTAACAATAAAGACCATCTGGTTGAAGGTACGGAAGGTAATTTTGATCGAGGGCTGAATGTCTACCAAGAATTAGCACCTTTGCCTATTTTAGATGGCTTAAATGTGCAGTTGTGCAGCTTTAGCGCAGGCGGCACTTATGCAGGCAGCATCACTCGCGTAGACGGCTCGCGCATTATTACGACCGACAGCCCATTGATGCCAATTCGGGTGCAAAGCGATAAAGAATTTAAACGCTAAAAAAGCGGGGCATGGCCCCGCTTTTCGTCTTTGCCTCGTATTTATTTAGCAGGTGCTGGGGCAGGTTCGGCATTGGCTGCTTTTTTCTCATGGCGGCTCTTTTTATCGCCATCTTTTTTATGAGATTTTTCATGTTTTTTTAGGATGTCGCCGCTTTCACTGTTCAAATACAGTTTGGTATGTACACCGTCTTTATTGATGGCCTTTACTTCGTATTGGCCATGATCGCGCTCAATGGATTCGATATTGGTAAAGCCTTGTGCTTCGACTTTTTCAATCACTTGTTTTATCGGCATCCAGTTTTTAGCAGGTGTGGGTTCTGCGCTGGCGGCAAAACCTGTTAGTGCATAGAAACCAGCACAGCCGATTAAAGTAGCATTTAAAACGATATTTGAAGCTTTCATGGTCTTTCTCCTGTTATCCTGAATTGGATGAAGCCACTTTACGCAAAATATTCTGAATCTTTGCTGAATGCGACATTCATATTCCGTTCAGATTTTTGTGCGTAAAATAGCCAACAATCCACACTGCGAGGTGACTATGGTTAGACGTCTTGGCCTTCTTGCCCTTCTGGTTTTATTGCAGAGTCCATACGCTCTTGCCGATAGCGATCACGAGCGTTCTCGTGCTGCTTTGCTGGCAGGCGAAGTACAGCCCTTGCGCCTTATTTTAGAGAAGATCGAGTCCAGCTACCCTGGGCGCGTTTTGGAAGTTGAATTAGAGCGCGCCTCTGGAAAATGGATTTATGAAATAAAAATTCTGCGCGAAGATGGCCGCTTGCTTAAACTCATTATCGATGCCAAAACTGGCGACGTATTGGGTGAGAAAAAGCACAAATCCAAACTTCCTGTAAAACCCCAAGCCCCACAGCAAGGTGAACATGCGGATCTTAATCATCGAAGATGAACCCACTTTAGCCAAACAGCTTGAACAAGCACTGCGCAATGAAAACTACGCCGTTGACTGTGCTCATAACGGCGTGGATGGGCATTACTTAGGCAGTACCGAGCCTTATGATGCCATTATTTTGGATTTGGGTTTGCCCAAGTTAGACGGGTTAAGCGTGCTGAAAAAATGGCGCGACGCAGGCATTCGCACCCCCGTTTTAATTTTAACCGCGCGCGACTCTTGGCATGAAAAAGTCGCAGGCATAGATGCAGGTGCCGATGATTATTTAACCAAACCCTTTCATATCGAAGAATTATTAGCACGACTGCGCGCGCTTATCCGCCGAAGCGCAGGCCATGCCAGCGCAGAAGTCTGTGCAGGTGCCTTAACACTGGACAGCAAAAGCCAACGCATTTTGTTAAATGACTACGCACTGGATCTAACCAGCCATGAATACAAAGTGTTGGCTTATTTAATTTTGCACAAAAATAAAGTCGTTTCACGCACCGAACTAACCGAACATATTTACGCGCAAGATTTTGATAAAGACTCCAATACCATCGAAGTATTTATCGGTAGACTGCGTAAAAAAATCCCCAAAGATTTAATCGAAACCGTGCGTGGACTGGGCTACGTTTTAAAGGTAACGCAATAATGCACTCACTGCGCCTTCGCTTAGTATTAGGCACTCTGTCTTGGGTGATGCTGAGCTTGATTGTTGCGGGCCTTGGCCTTGGCGAATTATTCCAGCAGCATTTAAGTGCTCAATTACAAAAAGAGCTAAATAGCCAGCTTGACCAGCTGACTGCTTCTGTCGAAATCGAACCCGAACTCAGCCTAAATGGCACGCTAAGCGATCCGCGTTTTAGCCGCCCGCTGTCTGGTTTGTATTGGCAAATCCAAAGCGAAGATAAAACACTGCGCTCGCGCTCGCTCTGGGATCAAGAGCTAACCCTACCCGCCCCAAGTAATCATCTCGTTACTTTGCACACCAACTTAGGCACGTCACTTTTGGTTTTGCTGCGCGAAATAACCATTAACGATAAAAAATTAACGCTCGCTGTTGCCATTGATGACAGCGCTCTACATAGCCCACTAGAGCGCTTTAAGCTTGAACTATGGCAAGCATTAACGATATTAGGCATTGGCTTAATGCTGGCTGTGTTATTACAGCTTTGGCTAGGATTACAGCCCCTTAAGCGTTTGCGCGAAGAATTAAGCCTGGTAATTAAAGGAAAAAAACAAAAATTACCCAACGATTTTCCCAGTGAATTAAGCCCGTTAGTTCAAGAATTTAACGCTGCATTAAAACAAAACCAATTATTATTAGAGCGAGCACGCACTCAGGCGGGCAACTTGGCACACGCACTGAAGACGCCTCTCACTATTTTGGCCAATGCGGCGCATACAAGGCCAATTGAGCCGATCAAATTAGCGAGCTTAGTTAATACCGAAGTCGCGCGTGCGCGCGCGCAGGTCGATTACCATTTAAGCCGCGCCAAAGCCGCCGCCACCCGCACGCGCGCTAGTCGCTGCACTGTACTACCTACGCTAGAGGGGCTAGTGCGGGTATTGCACAAAGTGCACAGCGATAAAGATCTGTGTATTCAAATACAGTGCGCTCCTGAGCTGCAATTTCAGGGTGAAGAAGCCGACCTACAAGAAATGCTAGGCAATTTAATGGACAACGCCTGCAAATGGGCCAAATCACAAATTCAGATCAACGCACAGATCCTAGACAATCAACTGCATTTAGCCATCGAAGACGACGGCCTAGGCATAGAACAAGAGCAAAAAAGTGAAGTATTAAAACGCGGCACGCGCCTCGATGAACGCAGCGCAGGCAGCGGTCTAGGCCTTAATATCGTAAATGACCTAGCGCAGGAATACGGCGGCGAACTTCGTTTAGAAGACTCAACATTTGGCGGCCTAAAAGCCGTATTAAACCTTCCTTTAGCGGCATGACCTATGGGAAGGGATTCTTTAATACAATAAGAGCCCAGGAGGTACTGCCTGAGAAGGCTTAGGCGGCACGCAAATCTTTAGCAGCGTCCAGCCTATCTGACAGGCTGGTTTCATATTCGGCTTCTCAACACGAATGGCATCCCGCTCGTCTTGGCTTCTCTCCCAGCGAAGCTGAACGCCATCGGGATAGGTTGCTATTATCTCAGTATTTCCAACTGCATTTATTGATGATTCAAAATGAGCGGGTGGCTTAGTTGGATCGGACAGCATCCAAGCCCAAGGCAAAGTCAAAAGCAGTTTATTATCTGGGTTCTTTAC
>JBDKHD010000223.1:0-2591 GCA_039797885.1 Pseudomonadota bacterium | reverse complement strand
CTCGACATGCTGCTGTTGCTGTTCGATATGGCGAGTATTGCTTTGCGCCACGCTGCTGTTTTGTGCCGTCGCCTTGGACAATTTATCACTGGCTACGCCCAGCTCGTTTAATGAACGTGACAGCAGAGAAAACAGCTCATCCACATGCAGCGCAATAGTGCCCATTTCGTCTTTCGAGCCAACCTGAATCCGCACCGTTAAATCTTTATTACTCATGCCCAAACCCAAAGCACGGTTAAGGTTTTGCGTCTGTTGATTTAAACGGCGCACCATCATTAAGCCTAAAATTGCACCAACGAAAACCACCGCCACCATAAAAATCAGCGTCCAAATTAAATGCTCTTTGGCGCTGTTTTTGGCTTGGGTCGAGCTGGTGACAATTTCAGTTAAAATCTCTTGCTGGCTTTGCACTATGCGGTCGATGCGCGCCGTAGTGTGCTCGTACCAACTGGAGGTGGACAGTTGCGCCGCCTGATCGGGGTCAATCAAATTTGTGCGCCGCTGTAATAAGTTTTGATTTTCAGACGAGTTCAGCATGGCTTGCCAAAAACCCAGCTCGTTTTCTTTTAACAGCGTGGCAATCGTCAGCTGCAAGTTCTGCTGTTGGCCGTGATTTTGCAAAATGGGCGTCAGCGCTTTGGAGCTGTAATCGCCTTTGCGCAAATAAGCCAAGCCGATAGCCCGCTCTTGCCCCGATATTTCTGTAAGCTCAGCGATCGCCCAATACACCATGGTTTTACGCAAACTGTCGTCGGTTTGAATGCCTTGCAAAGTGCTTTTGTTGTACTGCATCAGGGCATTGATTAAACGACTGAACTCGGCGATGGCTTTTTGACTGTTAAGCTGCTTGGACAAAACGCCTTGCCTTAAACTTGCAACTTCGGCCAAGGGTGCATGCAATTCGGGCGCTTGCGTTATGAGCGGTGAGTTTTGTAACACACGCATCGCCTGTTCGGTCTTTTCTTGCTGTGTGTTTAAATCCCGCTTGGCGTTTTCTTGTGCCTCACCACTGGCTCCCAAAAAGCTGGCGGTACGCCCACGCTCACGTTGCAGCTCGGTGACCACAGGGCTTAACAAACGCATAAGCTCGGTTTGTTGCAGCAAATGGCTCATATTAGTGTTCGTCTGCCAATTACTATAAAGCTGGCCGATAAACATCAGCTGCAAAATAAAAATCGGGGGAGCAACCAACAGCAACAGCTTGCTGCGCATGGACAAATCGTTAAACCAATTCATAGACTTTCCTGTACGACTTAAAGTGCGAATGTTATCGACCACGGCCTAGAACGCTTTAAGTGTAGAAGAAAAAACACAACTGTTTAATTTTCATTTTCAGACACATCCTTGTGCCTGGCATTGACGACAAAAACCGTCTTTAGATCATGCGAATCGCACCGTCGATACGAATGGTGTCGCCATTTAAATAGCCATTTTCAATAATGTGCGCGGCCAAAGCGGCGTATTCGCTGGGGCTGCCCAAACGCTTGGGAAAAGGTACGGATTTTTCAAGCGCTTGGCGTGCTTCGTCAGGCACTTCGTTCATCATTGGCGTACCGCAAATCCCTGGAGCAATAGTCATCACACGAATACCATGACGGGCTAATTCTCGCGCCAATGGCAGCATCATCCCAACCACGCCCGCTTTGGACGCGGCATAGCTGGCTTGGCCAATCTGGCCATCAAAGGCCGCAATTGAGGCGGTATTGATAATCACACCGCGCGCGCCATCTTCCTGCGCGGGCTGTTTGGCCATGGCCGCTGCCGCCAAACGCACAACGTTAAAAGTGCCAACTAAATTCACCTGAATGCCTTTGGCAAAGCTATCCAACGAGCTGGGATTTAATTCGCGATCCAGCACTTTTTGCACCACAGCAATGCCCGCACAATGCACCACGCCCGCCAGAGTACCAAATTGGCTTTGCGCAAGGCCCACAGCTTTTTGCACGTCTTGCTCCAAAGTGACATTGCACGGCGTAAAGCAAGCGTTATCTGCGCCCAGTTTTGCCACCAAGGCTGCTCCTGCGTCCAAATTTAAATCGGCAATCACCACCTTGCCACCCCTGCCCACCAAATACTCCGCCGTGGCCGCACCCAAACCCGATGCCCCACCCGTTACCAAAAAAGCCTGATTTTCGATTTTCATCATTGTTCTCTTTTCAAGGTAAAAATGCAGGTTTATTTAGCCACATAGGCCCAAAAATGCCTATGCCCTTGGTGCCGATTTTCAACTAAAAACCATAAAAAAAACACGAAACCTTTAGGCTTCGTGTTTTTAAAAAGTGTAGCTTGGTTGCTATTTTTCTAGGGCGTTTACCACCGAAAGAGGGATCTCCATCTCCCACTTCTTATAGATGGCTTGCAAAGTTTTATCGTGATACAGCACGGGAAAACGTTCGTTATAGATAGCGATGAGTTCTTTAGATAGATCCGTGTCGGCAAAAGCCACATAAATATCGGTGCCTTTGGGCATTTCATTCATTAAATACTGCGTCATATCCTGTTTTTTCGCAGCGACCGCTTCGGAAATTTCATCCCATTCATCGATCATATAATCAATTTTACCCACTTCCAGCATCTCTAAACCTTGCTCA
>JBDKHD010000222.1:0-3404 GCA_039797885.1 Pseudomonadota bacterium | reverse complement strand
CTGTTGTGTTCCATCGCTTGGGATATGCCGTCGATGATTGCTTTTCGGGCGCTGCAAGGCTTTACCGGCGGCGCGCTGATTCCGATGGCCTTTACCCTCATTATTACCATCCTGCCTGAAGGCAAACGCCCTGTGGGTATGGCGCTCTTTGGTGTGACCGCGACCTTTGCCCCAACCATTGGCCCGACCTTAGGCGGCTATCTGACCGAGGTGTTCAGCTGGCATTACATTTTTTATATCAACGTCCTGCCTGGGCTTTTGGTGATGTGGCTCCTGGCGAAAGGCTTGGATAAAACCGAAGGCGACGCCAAGCAGCTTAAGCGCATTGATATTTCAGGCATGCTCACTATGGCAGTGGGGCTAGGAAGCTTGCAGGTGATGCTGGAGGAGGGCGCGAAAGACGATTGGTTCGATGCTGTTTACATTCGTTGGCTGGCACTGACGGCCTTTTTGTGTCTGGTATTTTTTGTGCGCAAACAATTGCGCAGCCCGCACCCGCTGGTGGATTTGCGCCTCTTTGCCAACCGTGATTTCAGCCTAGCCTGCGTGGCTTATTTTATGCTCGGCGCGGGCTTGTTTGGCTCGGTGTACTTGGTGCCTTTGTATTTGGCCTCGGTGCACGATTACACCGCGCTGGATATTGGCTTGGTGTTGATGTGGGGCGGCTTTACCCAGCTGCCGTTTTTCCCGCTGCTGCCCAAAATCATGACCAAGGTTCAGGCCAAATACTTGGTGGCCGCAGGCTTTGCGGTAATGGGTGTCAGTATGCTGATGAACACCAGCATGACGGTGGAATACACGGGCCTGTATTTAATCCCTGCGCTTTTGGTGCGTGCCGTGGGCCAGCCTTTTGTGATGGTGCCGCTGTCGGTGATGTCTTCGGCGAACCTTCGCCAAGAAGATGCGCCTTCGGCTTCGACGCTTTATAACGTCATGCGCAATTTAGGCGGTGCGGTTGGCGTGGCCTTGCTGGCCACCCTGCTCACCAAGCGCACACAGGTACATGGCGTGCAGCTGCAAGAAACCTTGCTGCAAGGCAATCAAAATGCCGTGGAGTATTTGCGCAATTTGGGGCAGGTGTTAGGTGGTGCAGATTTGCAAAACTACGCCATGCTGGTGCAGACCATCAAACGCCAAGCCAGCGTGATGGCCTATAATGAGGCTTTCTTGCTGGTCGGCCTGATGCTGTTTTTGGCCTCGCTGGCCAGTTTGATGATTCGCCCGCCCGCCGCCAATGCCACGGCATCCATGGCAGGGCATTAAGGGCGATTTGCGCTTTGTTGGGCTTTAGCATAAAATGCGCGCCCTTATTGTAGGTGCTGGGTGCTGACATCCTGTGATGGCGGCATCGAGTGAAATAAATGGCAGGTGATCTCGAAGCCTGCTCTTGGTAAAACGATCGGAGTAAAAACTTATGGTAGTAATCCGTTTAGCCCGTGGCGGTTCTAAAAAACGCCCTTTCTATAACATTAACGTAGCCGATTCTCGCAATGCCCGCGACGGTCGCTTTATCGAGCGCATTGGTTTTTTTAACCCCATTGCTCGCGGTCAAGAAGAGTCTTTCCGTGTGGACTTGGCTCGTGTGAACTACTGGCTGGAAAAAGGCGCTCAGCCTTCTGAGCGTGTTGCTGAAATCATCAAGCTTGCACAAAAAGCTTAAGATCAGCGCGGAGTACGAATTTTGACTGAACAGTGCGCAGAACAAGAGCTAAGTGTCCTTGGCAAAGTGTCTACTGCGTTTGGTATTAAAGGCTGGCTAAAGGTGCATTCCTATACCGACCCCAGTACCAATATTTTGAATTATCCCGTTTGGCATTTAAAAATTGGCGAGCAGTGGAAAAAGTTCAAAGTCAAAGACAGTCAGATTCACAATAAAGGCTTGGCTGTAGCCTTGGAAGGAATACAAGACCGTGATGCCGCTTTGGCATTGTCGCAAGTCTTGATTGCCGTACCAAGCAGCGAACTGCCGAAGCTGGAAGGCAACGAATATTATTGGTTTCAGCTGATTTCCCTTGCAGTGGTAAACACTCAGGGTGAATTACTGGGTCAAGTGGCAGAGCTACTGGACAGTGGCGGTGGCAATCAAGTGATACGAGTGGCGAGCTGCGCAGGCAGTATCGACCAACAAGAGCGCTTGATTCCTTTCGTCGATGCCATAGTTCTGGAAGTGAGCCTAGAGCAGAAAAAGCTCTTGGTTGACTGGCAAGCGGATTATTAACGGTGTGGTTTGGAGTTATCTCGCTCTTTCCTGAGATGTTTAAAGCTCTAACCGATTTCGGCGTAACCAGCCGAGCGGTAAAGCAAGGAAAGGTCAGCGTGCAGTGTTGGAATCCTCGTGATTTCACCCATGATAACTACCAAACAGTGGACGATCGTCCGTACGGTGGCGGCCCCGGCATGTTGATGAAAATTCAACCTCTGCGTGATGCCATCCACGCTGCCAAACAGGCAGCTGGGGAGGGCGCTAAGGTGATTTACTTATCACCACAAGGGCGCAAACTAGATCAAGAAGGTGTCTTGGAATTAGCCCAAGCCTCCAAGCTGATCTTGGTTGCCGGACGTTACGAGGGTATTGATGAGCGTTTAATCGAGCGCGAAATCGACGAAGAGTGGTCTTTGGGAGATTTCGTGTTAAGCGGTGGTGAGCTGCCTGCGATGACGCTGATGGATGCTCTGATTCGATTAGTGCCTGGCGTGCTAGGTCATGAAGAATCAGCTCAGCAAGACTCCTTTATGGCAGGCTTGTTGGATTGCCCACACTACACTCGTCCTGAGGTTTATGCAGGACAGGCCGTACCCGAGGTGCTGCTAAGCGGCAACCACGAGAAAATCCGCAAGTGGCGATTAAAACAGTCACTGGGTCGCACTTGGCAAAGAAGGCCGGATTTACTGGACAGCTTGGAACTGACTAAAGAGCAACAAAAGCTATTAACAGAGTATCGACGCGAGCAAGAACTCGCAGATAACTTGGGAGCGAACAATGAGCAGCAAGAACCTGATTATCCAACAAATTGAAAATGCACAACTGAAAACCGACATCCCTGCTTTCGGCGCTGGCGATACCGTTATCGTTAACGTAAAAGTAAAAGAAGGCGATCGTGAGCGTGTGCAAGCGTATGAAGGCGTGGTTATCGGTATCCGCAATCGCGGTCTGAACTCCGCTTTTACCGTGCGTAAAATTTCTCACGGCGTAGGCGTAGAGCGTACCTTCCAAACTCACAGCCCTATGGTTGCGAGCATTGAAGTGAAACGTCGTGGTGACGTGCGCAAAGCCAAACTGTACTATCTGCGTGAGCGCAGCGGTAAATCTGCACGTATCAAAGAGAAAATCTAGTTTTCTGGCGATACCAAAACGGGCCTTATGGCCCGTTTCTTTTTTGAACCAAACGCAGGGCCAAGAGTCA
>JBDKHD010000221.1:0-12851 GCA_039797885.1 Pseudomonadota bacterium | reverse complement strand
TAGTAGCCACAGGTGTCGTGCTTTCAGCGTTAGCGCGTTTTGGCCAAAACAGCAGCACCGATATTGAAAAAGCATTTCAAGCTGGTGTGCAAGCGGGTGGTTTTGGTGAATTGTCTTTGCGTCAATTGGCGGGATTTAATGAGCTGGAAACGGCACTGGCACGCTTGCGTCGCGCTTATCCGCATATTAAAGGGCGCTTGGCGAAAAGTATGCTGGCGACCATTCAATACGATGGCATTTTAAAAGCAGACGAGTTGAATTTAGTGCGTACGATTTCGGCACTGTTGGAAATGCCTACGGTTTTAGCTGCGGCTTAATATCTGGGCCTAAACTTTTTTCGACCAGCTCTAGGTCTACGTCTTCATCCAATGTGCCGTAGTTGTACACCAACAGCACACGAAAACGCGCACGCAGTGCATCAAATTCGTGATTGGCAAGCAATAAGATTTTTTGCTGTTCAATAATGCCTTTTTCACTTTCACGAATGGTGTTTTGCATATTAGCCACTTCGATGCGCAAATCGGCGGGAACTTCTTCGCCTTTGCGTTCGTAGTTGGCGGCCTGCAATTGCGTTTTATCTAGCCGCTGTTCTACGTTAATAATGCGGCGTTTAAGTTCGGCGATAACTAAATTAATTTCATCTAACTTGCGTTTGCGCGCCCGTTCGATGTCGTCGGTGTTGGAATACAAACGTTTTAAATTCAAATCTTTATCACGCTGTTTTTTGATGGCGTCTTCGCGCGCTTTTTTTGCGGCTTCTTGCGATTTTATTGCGGTCAGCTCTTCTTCTGTGGGCGCGGCGCGTACGGTTTTAATAACACGGCCTTGCTTATCGAGCACGTCGTAACCCAAAGGCACATACTCAGGTGGAACCTGATCTTTGATAACGGTGCGGCCATCCACTTTAAAGCGGTAAACCACATTGCCTGCGAAGGCACTACCGCTGATAAGGGATAAGCTAATAAGGATGACCGCAATGTTCATTAAGAGACTCCGTACTGCTCTCGGTAAGCGCGGATGGTGTCAGCATGAGTATTTAATTCGGGGCGTTTGGCGACATAATCCAGCACTTGGTTTAAGCCCACAATACTGATGACTTTAATGCCAAAATCACGCTCCACTTCTTGGATAGCGGAAAGATTGCCCTGGCCTTTTTCTTGGCGATCCAAGGCAATCAAAACCGCTGCGGGTTTAGCGGAGGGGGCTTTTTCGATAATTTGCATGACTTCGCGAATGGCGGTGCCTGCGGTGATGACATCATCCACAATCAAGACGTTGCCCGCTAAAGGTGCGCCAACCAAATTGCCGCCTTCGCCGTGGTCTTTGGCTTCTTTGCGGTTAAAAACATAGGGTTTGTCTTTGCCGTGATCTTTATATAAAGCAACAGATAAGCTTGCGGCCAGTGGAATGCCTTTGTAGGCGGGGCCAAAAATGACATCGTAATCGATGCCCGATTCTTCCAGCGCGGCGGCATAAAATTCGCCCAATTTGGCGAGAGCTTTGCCGCTATTAAAAAGGCCTGCATTAAAAAAATACGGGCTTTTGCGCCCTGATTTTAGAGTAAATTCGCCAAATTTTAATACCCCTTGGGCAATGGCAAATTCGATAAAGTTTTGTTGATAAGCGTGCATGGAAAAGGCTCATACTTAAAGGTGAGCGCAGTTTAGCAGAACTTCGCTTGCGCGCCCAAGCGTCTCGCGTTGGCTTTGCTAGCGTATGGCACAAGATGGGTTATCATATACGGGTCATTTAACGAGTGCGTGTTATGAGGATTGTCAGTTTACAGGTCGATGGCCTGAAACAAGCCGTAGATAAAGGCTTATACGAATTTTTAGCGATGGCCGATGCCGATGTGGTCGCCATTCAAAATATCAAGGCCAAGGAATATCAGCTGCCTGATAAAGTACTTTATCCCAAAGAATTTAATGCCTATTTTTTCGATGCCGAAGCCGAAAACTATTCGGGTGTTGCCATACTGACGCGCGACGTGCCCAAAGCGGTTATGACGGGTTTGGCCTTTCCTCAGTGCGATAGGCAGGGGCGTTTTATTCAGGTGGATTTTCCGCAGGTGAGTGTTGGTTCAATCTTGTTTCCTACTGTGGACGAGTACAATTCTCTGGATGATAAGCTGGCTTTTCAGCAATCTTTTTTAGAGCATTTAAGTAAAACTCGCCGCAAGCGCCGCGAATTTATTTTCTGTGGCAATTTTGAAGCCGCGCATAAAACCATCGACGTAGGTGATTGGAAAGCCTGCCAAAAAACACCCGGTTTTTTACCCGAAGAACGTGCGTTTTTCGATCAAATATTTGGCCCTGTTGGCTATGTCGATGCTTTTCGCGAAGCGAACTTTGGTGAGAACCAATTTACTTGGTGGCCAAGCCCAGAAGAGGCGCGTCGCAATATCAACGGTTGGCGCAAAGATATGCAAATCTGCACGCCCAACGTTCGCCAATATGTGGTTGAGGCCAAAGTCGATGTCAATTTGCGTTTTGGTGATCACGCAGCGGTGATTATCGAATACGAATTTGAGGAAGATTAACGCGCTTGCCCCAAAACATGTAACGTAATGCGCTCCAGGGTGAACGTAGCGGCGGCCATTGGCCGCCAAGCTGTTTTAGGGTCAGGCGTTTTTGGCTTTGCGCGCAGCGGCTTTCTTGCTGTTCAGCGCTATGGCTTTGGTGAAAATCCATTGGTAGGACGAAGGCAGCAAGCGTACTAAAAGATCGAATGCGCGGGCGTCGGCACCAATTAGAATACGTCTTTTGTTTTTCAAAACGCCTTTTAAAATCACGCTGGCGGCTTTGTCGGCAGTGGTGGTAAAGAGCTTTTCAAATTCGCGAATCGAGGTTTCTTTGTCCACACCCGTGACGGCCTGTGAGCTTTGATCCATGCGCGCGGCTTTGGCGATGTTAGTTTTGATACCTCCTGGGTGAACACTGCTGGCGCTAACACAAGAGCCTGAAATCTCTAAGTCTTGGCGCAAGGATTCGGTAAAGCCGCGCACGCCAAATTTGCTGGCGTTGTAGCCGCTCATCAGCGGCTGCGAGGCTAGGCCAAAGATGCTGGAGGTGTTGATGATGTGCCCTTCGCCCGAGGCTTCTAAGTAAGGCAAGAACGCCTTAGTGCCGTAAACCACGCCCCAGAAGTTGATGTTCATAATCCATTCGTAGTCTTCCAGTTTCAGCGCAGGGACCGTGCCAGAAAGCGCAACGCCTGCGTTATTGAAAATCATATTGACCTTGCCGTGGTCTTTGGCGGTTTGAGCCGCCCAAGCAAATACGGCTTCTTTGTTGGATACGTCCAGCACGGTGCTGGTAACGCGTACCGAGTAGGGTTTGAGCAATGCCAGGGTTTCGGCTAGGCCCTTGTCGTTGATGTCACTGAGTGACAGGCCGCAGCCTGCTTGCGCCAGTTGTAGGGCGAGAGTGCGCCCCATGCCTGAGCCTGCGCCCGTGATGGCGGCGACTTTACCAGAGAAATTTTTCATCGATTTTCCTTTGTTGTTATTTTTTAAAGTGCCCAAGTCTGCCACGAATATCTACTTTGTGGAGGGTGCGCTTAGGCCAATATTTTTTGCGCCAATAAGGTCGCATTGCGGCAGACCATGCCGTAAATGCTCAGTTGCGGGTTAGCTCCGATGCTGGTGGGAAATACCGAACCATCAAAGACGTGCAGGTTGTCGAGATGATGGTATTTGCCATAACTATCGACTAAGCAGCGGTTTTGATCTTCGCCCATCGCCAAACCGCCCATGCAGTGTGCCGATCCTGCGGTAAAGGAGTTCGAGCGTGAGCTTAGGCTGGCTATGCCCGCTTTAGCTTTTTCTAGGTTGTTGTACCAAGGGCTGTCGTTGTGGGCGATGCGTACGGCTTTGGCGCCTGCGGCAAATTGAATTTCGACCATCGCCAGCCAAGAGCGTTTGACGCCGTCCCAGAGATAGTCGTTGATTTCGTAGTCAATGATGGGCGTGCCATCGCCTGCCAGCTCAATTTGCCCGCCTTCGCTTTGCGGGTGAAAACCGTCGCGCAAGAGGGCAATCATGGAGTGCAGGTGTGGCAGCTTTTGCATGTCTTGAAAATGCTGGATGCCATGCCCCATCAATAGCACCGAGGTCAGACCTGGGTGTAAGGGTGGCACTTCCAGCTTAAAACCTACCGCGTCTGTGATGCCTTGCCATTGGTAGTGGTCGCTGTGTACCGACTGCGGCGCGCCGTAGTAAGGGTCGATAAAGTGCTCAAACTCGGCAAAGGTGAAGGTGGTCGGGTGGAAAAAGGCACGTTTGCCGATGCGTTTGTGTGGGTCGGGCGCTTTGGAGCGCAGCATCAAGGCGGGGCCGTTAATCGCACCTGCGGCCAAAATGACCTGTGGGGCTTTGGCCAGTAGGCGTACCAATGTGGGCTGGTAGTTCTCATCTAAGGCTACGATTTCAGCGCCGAGCACTTTGCGCCCTTCGATAATCAAACGTTCAACGCGCGCGCTGTAGACGAGTTTTGCACCTTTTTCTAAGGCACTGGGGATGGTCGTAACCAGCATGGATTGTTTGGCGTTGGTAGGGCAGCCTGTGCCGCAGTAGCCTAAGTTCCAGCAGCCGCGCACGTTGCGCGGGATGGTTTCCCAGTGCACGCCCAGCTTTTCGGCACCGTCGCGCAGGACGGCGTTGTTGTTGTTCGGCTCCATTTCCCATTTGGCTACGCCTAAGCGCTCTTCCATCTGTGCAAACCAAGGCGCCATTTCTTCAGGGCTCATGCCCTCTACGCCAAATTCCTTCGCCCAGTGTTTAAGCGTAGGCGCTGGGGTGCGAAAGCTCGATGTCCAGTTGATGACCGTTGTGCCACCGACGCCGCGACCTTGCAGAATGGACATAGCACCGTCTTTGCTCATGCGCCCTGCGCTTTCTTGATAGAGATCGTGATAGGCGTCGCGCTCGTCCATTTTGAAGTCGTCCGAGCTTTTCAGCGGGCCTTCTTCGATCATCAGCACTTTAAGCCCCGCTTTGGCGAAAATTTCGGCACTGGTGCCGCCGCCTGCGCCCGTACCAATAATCAGTACATCGGCTTCCAGCACTTCGCCACCCTTGAACTCGGTGGCGGATTTCATATACCAGCCTGCTTTACGGCCTGCGCGGATGGGGTCAACGATGCCAGAGACTACAGGGATGGCAGGGGAACGTTGAATGATGTCGGTCATGATGTTTCCTTATTCTTATTATGCGGCGCGGCGAGAGTTTAAGCGGACAGATTGATTTTCTTGGGCATGCCAGGGTAGCCCGAGAGCGCAAATGTTTCGGGCTGTTTATACCAGCACATGGTGATCAGCTTGCACAAAGAGCCGTAGCCCATGCGTTTGATGGGGATCTTGCTGGTTTTCCAGCCTTGCAAAAAGCTTTCGATGTCGGCGGCGCTGGCGTCTTTCCAGCTTGCCCATTGCGCATCCATCGCTACACGCAAGGGGGCAGACTGCACCACATCCAGCAGCATAATTAGCTGGCTTTGGGCGTAGTCTTGCAAGGTGCTGATTAGGTTATCCAGCTCGTGTAACAGGCGCGCCTGAGCGGCTTCTGTGCTTAAACTGCTGGGGTAGCCGCCAGAGAGAATTACAGGGGCGATGGCTGCAAAAAACTCCAAATCCCCCGCGCGTAGGATTTTATAACCCGTCTGTGCAGGGGCTTTGCTGCAACCGCTTAAGCTGGCAAAACCTGCGCCTAGGCTGAGTACGGCCATGGAAGTGGCGCCAAGCTGCATAAAGCCACGGCGCGAGGTCGAAAGAGTAAGCATAAACTCATCCTTATGTTGTTATTGTTATTAACGCCAAGCGCCGCGCCGTTTAGCGAATAAAGAACTTGTGTATCAAGCGCTGAATCGCGGTGCCGTAGGGTGGGTAAATAAACATGCCGCTGTTGAATTTACCTTTGGTGTGTACGGCTTTGGCTTTTGAGAGCGCAATAAAGCCTTCTTTACCGTGATAATGCCCCATACCAGAAGGGCCAACTCCGCCAAAAGGCATGTCGTCTTGGGCAATGTGCATCAGGGTGTCGTTGATGGAAACACCGCCTGCATGAGTGCTGGCCAAGATTTTTTCTTGCTCGGTTTTATCGTAGGTAAAGGCGTAGAGCGCCAAGGGGCGGTCGCGGTCGTTGATGTAGTCGATGGCTTCGTTCAGGGTCTTGTAGGGAACGATCGGTAGGATGGGACCAAACAGCTCGTCTTGCAGCACGCGCATGTCTGCGGTGCCTTGCTCCACCAAGTGCAGAGGCATTTTGCGTGTGCCCTCAAAGCTTTCGTTGGCAGGGTTAATCACGGAGACTTTCGCACCTTTTTGCTTGGCGTCTTCCACCCATGACAGCAGACGTTGGTGCTGACGTTCATTGATGATGGCGGTGTAGTCGTCGTTATCGCGCACCTTGGGATACATCTTGGCGAAGTTCTTTTTGTACAGCTCGATAAACTCTTGTTCTTTGCCAGCAGGAACTAGCACATAGTCAGGCGCGATGCAGGTTTGGCCTGCGTTTAAAGACTTGCCAAAGCAGATGCGCTGTGCGGCATCTTGCAGATTGGCCTTGGGGGTGACCAGCGCGGGTGATTTACCGCCAAGCTCTAAGGTGACGGGGGTTAAGTTTTTTGCGGCAGCGGCCATCACAATACGACCAACCATGGTGGAACCCGTAAAGACCAAATGATCCCAAGGCACAGCCGAGAAAGCGCTGGAAACTTCCACTTCGCCTTCAATCAAGGCAACGTGCTCTTCGCTAAAGACTTCGGCCAGCACTTTTTTCAGCATGGCGTTGGTGGCTGGGGTAAACTCCGACATTTTAATCATGGCGCGGTTGCCAGCGGCCAAAGCCGTCATTAAAGGCAATACCGCCAACTGAATGGGGTAGTTCCAAGGTACCATGATGCCAATCACGCCCAGAGGCTGATACATCACATGGTTGCTGGAAGGAGCAAAGAGCATACCGACGTGGCGCTTGGAGGGTTTCATCCACTTGCGCAGGTGTTTGACGCTGTAGGCGATGCCTTGCACGCTGGTCATAATTTCTGCTACTAAGGTTTCGTCTTTAGAACGACAGCTGAAATCTTGGTTAACGGCGCTGGCTAAGGCGTCTTTGTGCTTGAGCAATACGGCTTTCAGGCGCTGCAAATCGGCGATACGCTCATCGGTGCTGGGCAGAGGATGCGCGCGGTAAGCGGCCTTTTGCTTGGCAAAGAGGGTGTTTAAGCGTTCTAATTCGACCTGTTGGTCAGCCAGTTGCGGTGCGGGTTGCTGGGCATTCATAGGGAAAACTCCTGCGGATAGTAAGATTGTTGTTATTATTAGAGTTATTGCTCTAAAATTGCAAGAGAAGGTTTTGCAATTTAGGGCGTTATAAGGAATATCATGGCTTCAAAAACAAAAGACCGTATTTTGGCGGCTAGCTTACAACTCTTTAATGAGCAGGGTGAGCGTAATATCACCACCAACCACATTGCGGCTCATTTAGACATATCGCCAGGCAACCTTTATTACCACTTCAAAAACAAGCAAGACATCATTGCGGCGCTGTTCAATCGCTATCAAAACCGTGTTGAAGATATCTTGCAAGTGCCTAAAGACCGTCCTTTGCAGCCTATGGATAAGCTTACTTACATCCAAACGGTGTTTCAGGGGTTGTGGGATTACCGTTTTTTGCACCGCAATATGGAGCCGATTTTATTGGCCGACCCGCAACTGCATGCGCGCTATCAGGAGTTTTATCGCCGCTGTTTAAGGCAGGTGGAAGATATTTTTAGAAGCCTGAGCAAGGCGGGGATTTTAGAGCTAACGGAAGAAGATATTACCTCGTTAGCGCTCAATACTTGGATAGTGGTGACTTCGTGGTTTTCGTATTTGCGCTGCAATTTAATCAGCCACGAAAGCGAGGCCATTTCCCTTGAGCTGTTGCAGGGCGGGATTTATCAGATTTTCACTTTGGAGCGCCCGTACATTGCTGCGCCTTATCGTGAAATTATGGGTGAAATTCAGCGGCGTTTTATGCCCAAACCCAGCTGGCTCTAGGCTTGCTCGTCTAGGCCAGAGCTGGATTCATAATGCTGGTGCTCAGCGGCCAAATCTTCAAAGCGCGTGAACTGGCCGCGAAAGCTCAAACGGTCGATGCCGATGGGGCCGTTACGGTGTTTGCCAGTAATGATTTCGGCAATGCCTTTTTCGGGGCTGTCTTCTTTGTACACTTCGTCGCGATAAATAAATTGGATGATATCGGCGTCCTGCTCGATCGCGCCCGATTCACGCAAGTCCGACATCACGGGGCGCTTATTGGGGCGCTGCTCCAGTGAGCGGTTGAGCTGAGAAAGCGCCAGCACGGGGCAGTTAAATTCTTTGGCCATGGCCTTGAGTGAGCGCGAAATCTCAGAAATCTCTTGGGTACGGCCTTCGCTTTTGCCCGATACACGCATGAGCTGCAAATAGTCGACCATGATGATGGCAAGGTCGTTGTCGTTTTCGCGATAGACCTTACGCGCCCGCGCGCGCATTTCCTGCGGTGTTAAAGCGGGGGTGTCGTCGATGTAAAGCGGTAAGCCCTTTAGCACGCTGGTGGCGGCGGCGATTTTGGGCCAGTCATCGTCGGCGAGCTTGCCTGAACGCAAACGGCTTTGGTCAATGCGTCCAAGAGAGGACAGCATACGCATCACTATGGACTCCGAGGGCATCTCCATACTGAACACCAAACAGGGGCGGCGGGTGGCGATCAGCGCGTTTTCGACCAAGTTCATGGCAAAGGTCGTTTTTCCCATAGAGGGACGAGCGGCAATAATGACCAAATCGGCTTTTTGAAAGCCTGAAGTGCGGCGGTTGATTTCAATAAAGCCTGAAGTTAGCCCTGTTAAGCCGTCTTCTTTATCGACGGATGCTTCTACGGCGATCAAGGTGCGCTTTAAAATCGGATCCAAAATCACTGGGCCGCTGTCGGTGCGATTGCTTTCGGCAATCAGGGCGATGGCTTTTTCGGCATCGGAAATCAGGGTTAAGGCGTTGGCACCTTCAGGCTCATAGGCGCGATCGGAAATTTCGGTGGCGGCTTGAATGAGGGCGCGCTGTTGCGAACGTTCGCGCACAATGTCGGCGTAGGCGCGGCAGTTATCGATGGACGGGGTGATATTGGAAAGCTGGCTCAAATACTCTCGGCCACCGACTTGCTCTAGCGTACCTAGGGCTTCAAGCTCTTCACCCACGGTGAGGAAATCGACGGCTTTTTGTTCGGTAATCAGCGTGCTGATAACACGGAAAATTTGGCGATGCGCGTGCTGATAAAAGTCGCTGTCGGTGATAACGCCATCAACCTGCTCCCAGGCATGTTCATCGAGCATTAAAGAGCCGAGTACGGCTTGTTCTGCCTCTACCGAGTTGGGTGGAACGCGTCCGTTAAACACTTCGGCTTGTTCGAATTCTGCTGCCATAAAATCCCATATCTACAAACAAAAAAGGCACTATCGGTGAATCACCTATAGTGCCTTATGTGGCAAATATCGCCTAGCGAATTACTCAGCGACCACTTGCAGTTTCAAAGTTGCATCCACTTCGGGGTGCAGCTGCACAGTGATTTCAAACGCGCCAAGGTTGCGCAGCGGGCCGTTAGGCAGACGCACTTCCGCTTTTACTACGGCAACGCCACTGGCAGAAACCAGTTCAGCAATGTCGCGGTTGTTCAAAGAACCGAACAATTTGCCTTCGTCGCCTGCTTTGACCGCTGTGGTCAAGGACAGGTTTTCGATTTGCGCTTTACGAGCTTGGGCAGAAGCCAAGTTGGCAGCGGCTTGCGCTTCTAATTGCGCACGACGTGCTTCAAAAGCAGCAATGTTGTCTTTGGTCGCAGGAACGGCTTTGCCTTGTGGCAACAAGAAGTTACGAGCGTAACCGCCACGTACGTTTACGGTTTGACCTAATGCGCCAAGGTTGGCGACTTTTTCTAACAGAATAATTTGCATTTTAAATTCCTCATTACAGGGCTAAGCCGTGTCTTTAAATCGCAAGCGCAGGTGTAAAGCACTGTCCAGCACCGCGACAAAAATTAGTAATGTGTAAATGTAAGGGCCAAAAAAGACCAGCGCTGCATAAAACAACACCAGCCATTGCGTGCCCGCCTGTTTGTGCTTTACCACAAAATGCAGCAAAGCAACGGCTGCTAATACCATCGGGATGGTAAGAGCAGGCAAGATACCCACCAAAGTGCTGGGTATCGAACTTGCCGCCAACAGCAATAACAGCGTTGGCAAGCTGAACGCCAGCGGCAAGCGCAGCTGTCTGAACTCCTGGCCGAAGCCTGCGGGGTTGTACAACTCACTTTGCCAGTAGCGCGCCAGCAATAAACTTAAGATGCACGCCAAACTGTGCAGTGCGGCAATCACGCCGATTAGCATGGGAGCCAACATAGGCTCCAGCTGTGCTAATAAGGTGGTTTGCTCGGCCATGATTTCCTTGAACGCTTTACTGCCCATGTCCATCAACAACGTGATGGTATCGGGAGCCAGCACAGGAAGTAGCCAATACAAAGCCACACCCAAAAGACTGGAGAGCATCACCGCCCAATCTAAGCGGATGTTTTGCCTTAGGCTTAACGCCAGTGCAAACGCACCCAGAGCGGTAAAAAGTGGGGTGAAATCGCCAACAGCAAACCACGCGATGGCAGGCAGCAAGACCCAAAGGCCGACCAGCATGCCTTCGCGTTGGCCGTGGCGTAACACCACCAGAGCCAGCAAGGCGCTACCTAGCCAAAACAGCATGGGTAACGCCAAGCAAATGGCCGCCGCAACAGTAGCCTGTTTACGGCTGGCCATAGCCCATTGAGCAAGCACTTTCATACAGAAATTACGCCAAAGCGCAGCGTCTTAGTTGAAGTGTTGGTCGGTATACGGCAGCAGAGCAATATAACGAGCGCGTTTAATGGCAGTAGCCAGTTGGCGCTGATATTTTGCACGAGTACCAGTGATACGGCTTGGTACGATTTTGCCAGTTTCGGTGATGTAGGCTTTCAGAGTATCAACATCTTTGAAGTCGATCTCTTTAACATTTTCAGCGGTGAAACGGCAGAACTTACGACGACGGAAAAAACGTGCCATGGTGATGCTCCTTACTCAGCGTTATCTTCAGAATCGATGTCTTCAATGTCGTCTGCGTCGTCTGAATAGTCTTCAGTTTCGGCAGCAACACGGTTGTCAGAGCGGCGACGCTCTTCACGACCTTCGGCAGCTTTGATTGGGGAAATTTCAGTGATGGCTTCGTCGCGACGGATAACCAAGTTACGCAAAATGGCATCGTTGTAACGGAAGTTGGTAGCCAACTCATCCAAAGCCACTTGTGAACATTCGATGTTCATCAGAATGTAATGCGCTTTGTGCATGTCGTTGATTGGGTAAGCCAAGTGGCGGCGACCCCAGTCTTCGAAACGGTGGATTTTACCGCCGTCGCTTTCGATGGTGTTGGTGTAACGCTCTACCATTGCTGGTACTTGTTCGCTTTGATCTGGGTGTACCAGAAAAACGATTTCGTAGTGACGCATTGTCAGCTCCCTGTGGGTTAATAGCCTTCCAGCCCATCTGGTAAGGCAAGGAGTCCGTTACGGCTTCTCTAAAAAAAGCCAACCTACGGATAAAGGGGCGCGAATTGTAGAGTTTTTGAGCAGCGCTGTCTAGGGCTGTGGCGGGTGTTAAGGCCGTGGCTTCCGTGGCACAATGACGCCCTTTTTTAGCTGCGCAGCCCGCCATGAAAATCGACGACGTGAAAAAACTCACCCAGAAAAAATACCGCCAAGAGCAGCAGCATTTTTTGCTCGAAGGCGAGCATTTGGTGTTGGAGCTGTTCAAGGCGGCGGTGTTTAAACCCTACCTGTTAAAAACGCAGCTCTTTGTTACCGAGGCTTACGCGCAGTGGTTGCACGCTCACAACAAACTGAACATGCGCTTTACCCTAGTTGGGCAAAAAGCCATGGCGCAGCTGTGCGACACGGCCACGCCACAAGGTATCGTTGCCGCCGTACCCTTTGCGCCCGAAGACAAAAACCGCGATTCACTGGCCAACACCGAGCGCGCCGTTTACCTGCATGAAGTGCAAGACCCTGGTAACCTCGGCACGATTTTGCGCACTTTGGCTTGGTTTGGTGGCTTTCGTTTGCTGCTAAGCCCCAACAGTGTCGATCCCTACCACCCCAAAGTCGTGCGCGCCAGTATGGGCGCGATTTTCCATGTGCCTTTTGAGCTGGATATGAACTTGATCGAGGTGCAAGAACGCTTTCCGCGCATGGCTTATCTGGATATGGACGGCAAAAGCCTAAGCGAAAACAGCTTTAAAAATTACGACTGCTATATCTTTGGCAACGAAGCGCGCGGCGTACCGAAAGACGAGCTAGAAGAAGTCAGAGCCACCGCCTTCACCATCAAAGGCAGCGGCCTGATTGAATCCCTGAACCTCGCCAGCGCCGTCAATATGTGCGTGTACGAACTGCGGCGCGGCTAGCCTGAAGGCGAACGCTTAAATAAAAAAGCCCCTATCGGGGCTTTTTTATGTTTACTTCACTGGCGTCAGCCATTCGGCTTTGAACACCTTTTTGCCTGTGACTTGGTCGAAGTACATGCTTTGCAGTTTTTCGGTGATGGGGCCACGAGAGCCTGTGCCGATTTCGCGGTTGTCGAGCATGCGGATGGGCAGTACTTCAGCGGCGGTGCCCGTGAAGAAGGCTTCGTCGGCAATGTAGACTTCATCGCGGGTGATGCGTTTTTCGCGCACTTCGTAGCCTAAAGAACGTGCCATTTCCATGATGGTGCGGCGGGTGATGCCGTCTAAGCAGGCGGTCAGTTCTGGGGTGTAGATCACGCCGTCTTTAA
>JBDKHD010000220.1:0-4928 GCA_039797885.1 Pseudomonadota bacterium | reverse complement strand
GCTGTGGCTACGGGCATTGATGAGCACAACAATTACGCCGTCGATTTTATCGAGGCTTGCGGCTTTATCAGCACGCAATTACCGCACGCCAAAATCTCAGGCGGCATCAGCAACGTATCCTTCTCTTTCCGTGGCAACGAGCCTGTGCGTGAGGCCATTCACTCGGTCTTCCTCTACTACGCCATCCAGAAAGGCCTGAGTATGGGCATCGTCAATGCGGGGCAGCTGGCGGTCTATGACGACCTGCCCGCTGAGCTTAAAGAGCACGTAGAAGACGTGATTTTAAACCGCCGCATTGATGCCACCGACCGCTTGCTCGCCATTGCTGAAAAATACCGTGGCGATGGCAGCGGCCAAGAAAAAGAAGACGAAGAATGGCGCAAGCTGCCTGTCAAAGAGCGCTTGGCACATGCGCTGGTAAAAGGCGTCAACGCCTATGTGGTTGAAGACACCGAAGAAGCACGCCTGCAATACGAGCGCCCCATTCAGGTTATCGAAGGCCCGTTAATGGATGGCATGAACATAGTGGGCGACCTCTTTGGCGCAGGCAAAATGTTCTTACCGCAGGTGGTCAAAAGCGCGCGCGTAATGAAACAAGCGGTGGCCTATTTACTGCCCTTTATTGAAGCGGGCAAAGACGCCTCCAGCTCCAGTAGCCAAGGCAAAATTGTGATGGCCACCGTCAAAGGTGACGTCCACGACATCGGCAAAAACATCGTCGCCGTGGTGCTGCAATGCAACAACTTTGAAGTGATTGACCTAGGCGTCATGGTTCCTGCCGACAAGATTCTAAAGGTCGCCATCGAAGAAAACTGTGACGCCATTGGCCTGTCGGGGCTGATTACCCCTTCTTTGGATGAAATGGTCAATGTCGCCGCCGAAATGCAGCGTTTAAACTTCCAACTGCCGCTGCTTATTGGCGGTGCGACCACCTCCAAAGCGCACACCGCCGTTAAAATCGAACCGCGCTACAAAAACAACATCACCTGCTACGTCGCCGATGCTTCACGCGCTGTAGGGGTCATGCAAAAGCTGGTGGACCCACAAAACCGTGCGCAATTTTGGGAAGAAACCCAAGCCGAATACGCTGTTATTCGTGATCGTGTCGCCAATCGCAAAAAAGCCCCTCTGCTCACCTATGAACAAGCCTGCGCCAATGCCTTCAAAGGCGACTGGGGCAATTACTGCCCGCCCAAGCCCAACAAACTGGGCATACAGGTATTTAAAAATCATCCTGTCGAGGAAATCATCCCCTTTATCGACTGGACGCCCTTCTTTATCTCTTGGGAGCTGGCTGGCAAATTCCCCGCCATTTTGCAGGATGAAATCGTCGGTGAAGCCGCACGCAACCTCTTTGCCGATGCCCAATCCATGCTCAAACGCATCGTTGCTGAAAAGCTCTTTACCGCCAATGCCGTTGTCGGTATTTGGCCAGCGCAGCGCCGTGGCGCGGATGACGTCGTGATTTATAACGAGGACAAGAGCGAAATTATCGCGGTTCAGCACCATTTGCGTCAGCAAATGGAAAAACAAAACACCGAGCCAAACTACTCATTGGCCGACTTCATTGCTCCCGAAGGCACAGTGGATGACTACGTCGGCGGCTTTGTGGTGACCTCAGGCTTCGAGCCTGAAACGCTGTCCATGAGCTACAAAGAAGCCATGGATGACTACAACGCCATTATGATTAAAGCGCTAGGCGACCGCTTAGCCGAAGGCTTTGCCGAATACATGCACCATAAAATTCGTACCGAAATCTGGGGCTACGTTCCCCAGGAAACCTTGGACAACGAAGCGCTTATCGACGAACAATACCAAGGTATTCGCCCAGCGCCGGGCTACCCCGCCTGCCCCGATCACACCGAAAAAGAAACACTCTTTAAGCTGTTAAACGCCACCGAAAACACGGGCGTGTATCTGAGCGACAACTTTGCCATGATGCCGCCCTCCTCGGTCAGTGGCTGGTATTTCTCGCACCCGCAGTCCAAGTACTTTAACGTGAAAAAGATCAACCACGACCAGGTCGAGGACATTGCCAAACGCAAAGGCAAAGCCCTAAACGAGATGGAGCATTGGCTGATTCCCGTTCTAAACTACGACTACGATTAATTTCTGAAAATTAAGGTGCTTATGGCCAGTGTTTACACTCAGCTTCCCAAGATTGTTGCCCATCGTGGTGCCAGCGCCTACGCGCCTGAAAACACCGCAGCGGCCATAACTCGTGCCGCACAAATGGGCGCACACTGGTGCGAAGTGGATGTCACCATATCCAAAGACGGCGAAGCCGTAATTTTTCACGACGCCGAGCTCAACCGCTGCTCCAATGGCTCGGGTTTGCTGATTCAAAAAACCTTGGCCGAGCTTAAAACCTTGGATGCAGGCAGCTGGTTTGCCCCCAAGTTTAAAGGCGAAAAGATCCTAACGCTTACCGAGCTGATTACGCTGGCCAATACCCTCAAGCTGGGGCTTAACATCGAAATCAAACCCACACTGGGGCGCGAAATCGAAACCGTAGAAGCGATGGTGCGCGCCTTTGCCGCCACGCCACCCCAGCAGCCGATTTTACTGAGCAGTTTCAACCCTTATGCCCTGCGCGCTGCGCAAAAAAGCCTGCCCCAGTACGAGCGCGCCCTCAACAGCGAAGCCATTCCCAGCGACTGGCAAGAAAAGCTGAACGAGCTGGGTGCCTCGGGCCTGCACTTTCAAATCGACTTCTTTGACGCCAAGCAAGTAACACAGCTCAAACAAGCAGGCTTTTACTGCATGATTTTTACCGTCAACCAAGCCGCACAAGCCCATGAGCTGCATCTCTCTGGCGTGGATTCGGTCTTTAGTGATCACCCCAACCTGATATAACAAAAAGTAGAATACATATAGATAAATAGTAATTTTAAGAATAAGGCTGCTCTGCTAAAGTCCGCGCCCAGATTCAACTAACAACTAAGTGGTACGCGGACGTTATGTACATTTACGACGAAATCGACAAGCAATTGCTCAATGAACGCCTCGCTCAGTTCAGCGACCAAATGCAACGCTATTTAGACGGCAAACTGGCAGACAATGAGTTTCTGCCTTTGCGCTTACAAAATGGCCTGTATCGCCAACGCTACGCCCCCATGTATCGCATTGCCGTACCCTACGGCATGCTGACTTCCACGCAGCTGCGTAAGATTGCCCACATTGCCCGCACCTACGACAAAGGCTTTGCGCACGTTACCACGCGCCAAAACTTCCAACTGCACTGGACCCGCTTCGAAGAATGCCCGCAGATTTTCTCCGAACTGGCCGAAGTCAACATGCACTCCATTCAAACCTCTGGCAACGTCATTCGTAACACCACCACGGACGAATACGCAGGCATTTTGCCGCAAGAAGTGGCCGACCCTCGCCCCTATGCCGAGCTGATTCGCCAGTGGAGCACCTTCCACCCTGAATTTTCTTATTTGCCGCGCAAATTCAAAATTTGCGTCAATGCCGATCCTGATATTGATCGCGCTGCGCTCACCATCAACGACATTGGCGTTAACATTCGCAAAAATGCCCAAGGTGAAATTGGCTACCGTATTTACGTTGGCGGCGGCTTAGGTCGCACGCCCATGGTCGGTGAAGTCATCAACGACTTTGTACCCGAAGAAGATTTAATTACCTATTTAGGTTCCATCATGCGCGTGTACAACCAATTTGCACGCCGCGATAATAAATTCAAATCGCGCATTAAAATTTTGGTTAAAGCCATTGGCATTGCGCGCATGAAAGAACTGGTTGAAGCCGAATGGGTTCGCACCCGCGACAGCGAGGACAAATTAACGCGTACTGAAATCGTGCGCGTGCAAAAACACTTCACTGAACCTGCGTATTTAACCTTAGAAAATGGCCCTGCCGAATTATTAAATCCACGTTTAGAAAATCGTGAATTTGCACGCTGGCTCGACACCAATATTGTTGAACATAAAAAATCAGGCTACGCCGCCGTAACCTTGACACTTAAGCGCACAGGCGACACCCCAGGAGACATCAGCTCCGAACAAATGGACGAGATCGCCGCACTGGCCGATGAATACAGCTTCAGCGAAATTCGCAACACCCACCAACAAAACATGGTGCTGGCCGATGTTGAACAACGCAAACTTTATGAACTTTGGAAAAAACTCGTGCCTCTGGGTTTATCTACCGCCAATTTGAATTTATTGACCGACGTTATCTGCTGCTCTGGTGGTGACTACTGCGCACTGGCCAACGCCAAATCCATTCCCATTGCCGAAGCCATTCAAGATCGCTTTGATGATTTAGATTATGTGCACGATTTAGGCCCTATCGACTTTAACGTCTCGGGGTGCATGAACGCCTGCGGACATCACCATGTCGCCAATATCGGCGTGCTGGGCGTCGATAAAAAAGGCGAAGAGTTTTATCAAATCGCCATCGGTGGCAAACAAGGTTTCGACGCTAAAATCGCCAACATTCTTGGCCCATCGGTAGCACGCGCAGAAGTACCCAACATCATTACCAAGATTTTGGATTTCTACGTTGCCCACCGCTTAGAAGACGAAATTTTTGTGGACACCTACTACCGTTTAGGTCACGACAGCTTTAAGGAGCATATTTATGGCAACGCTCATTAAAAACAAAGAATTGGTTAGCAACGATCCTTGGCAAGTCATTGCCAATGACGCGCCTGTTGCCGATTTCAGTATTGTTAGCCTGCCCCACTGGCAAGCCGAGCGCGAAACGCTGTTACCTTTAGCGCAGGCAGGAAAACTGGGCATTTGGCTGGACAGCATCGAAACCGTGGATTTAATCGAAAACGATTACTCTCACTTTGCTGTTATCGCTTTAAACTTTCCCGTTTTTACCGACGGCCGCGCTTACAGTGGCGCACGCTTATTGCGTGAACGTTATTTTTATAAGGGCGAAATTCGCGCCATCGG
>JBDKHD010000219.1:0-5851 GCA_039797885.1 Pseudomonadota bacterium | reverse complement strand
CTTACGGCTTGTCTTTGGCAGTGGGTTTCTAAGCCAACCCTGTGTGAATAAAAAAAGCGGCTGCGGCCGCTTTTTTTATTCTTGGGCTTTACGTTCTAGCCACTGCAAAAGCTGTTCTTCCGTTAGGGGCTTGCTGAAATAGTAGCCCTGATAAAAATCGCACCCTGCTTGCTGTAGCTGTTGCAATTGCGTGGTGGATTCTACGCCCTCCGCCAGCACTTTCATGCCCAGCTGATGCGCCATGGCCGTGATGGCTTTAATTAATGCAGCGGGGAGTTTGGCGTTTTGTGCGGGGTCGTGGGAGTCGATGTCCATCACAAAGGAGCGGTCGATTTTTAATGTGTCCATAGGTAGGCGTTTGAGATAGGAGAGGCTGGAGTAGCGTGCCGAAATCGTCGAGCGCAAAGCGCAGCCCCAGCGCTTTTAATTCGTTCATCTTTTTTAAGGTGGCATCTAAGTCATCGGCGACCACGCTTTCTGTCAGTTCCAATTCGATGGCTTGTGCCTGAATGCCCGCGTCTTGCAGCACGGCTTGGATATGCTGCACAAAATCCTTTTCGCGAAATTGCCTTGGGCTGACGTTCACGGCCATAGTGAGGTTTTTTGCCCAACGCTGACAGTACGGGTGCATTTGCCAGCGTTTTAAACAGAGGGCGGCTTCTTGCAGCACGAGGTTGCCTAGAGGCACGATCAAACCACTGCTTTCGGCTTCACCAATAAAACTCAGTGGTGGAATCAGCCCGCGCTTAGGATGCAGCCAACGTACCAAGGCTTCAACACCAACCAATTCGCCGGCACGGTTGACTTGTGGCTGATAATGCAGCCGCAATTGTTCAGGATTGTGTTTGAGCATGTGTTGCAGCTCATTACGCAATGCTAAACGGGCGCTGGCGGCTTCTTGCAGGGCGTGAGCAAAGAAATGAATGCGTTCCAGACCTTTTTGCTTGGCTTGATGCATGGCTGTTTCCGCTTCGCGCAACAGCTCTGGGGCATCCTTGCTGTCGTTGGGAATCATCACTACCCCTGCACCGGCGCTGATGTGCAGCAGCTGACCTTGGACTTCCAAGGGCTCTTGAATGAGGTCGAGGATCTTTTCAAGCTGATTGGCGGCAGCCGTGGAGGCTTGCTCTAAATTTCCATCCAGCTCCACCAGCAGCAGCGCAAAGGTGTCGCCAACCACGCGTACAATAAATTGCTTGGCCTGCAAATGAAAGGCGAGGCGTTTGGCGATAGCGCGCAGTACAGCATCGCCTGCGGCCATGCCCATCGAGTCGTTAATGTTTTTAAACATGTTGAGATTGAAGGTAGCCAGTGCCGCTCGCCTTGGGCTGTGCTCGCCTGCTTCGACTTCAGCCTGTACTTGCTCGATAAGCATGCGGCGATTGGGCAAGCCAGTGAGGGCGTCGTATTGGGACAGTTGGCGGATGGTGGCCTCGGCTTCAAGGTGTGGACGAATATCACGCGCAACCACAACCCGAATAGGACGGCCGTGAATAAGACGTTCGCTGACATTGGATTCCACAGGAATTACTTGGCCATGGCTGTCTTGGATATCGACTTCAATAACGCCTTGTACGCCTTGCAGCATGCGCTGGCGAATAAGAGCGCGGTGATGCTCGGCAATTAGATCCAATATCGAGCTGCCAATCAGCCCACCAGGTTTGACAGCGTAAAGCTGTTCGGCCATGGAGTTGGCATCGATTACCACCCCGTTTTCGTGAAAGACGATGGCCTCAAGGCTGGCCTCAGTCAGCTGCTTGAGCCGCGCGGTGCTTTCTTCGACACCTTGCCTGTGCTCATTAAGCTGATGTGCCATTTGAGCCAGTTCGTTATCCAAGTCTTTAAATTCACCTTGGCCAAGAATATTTTCCCTGACGCTGAAGTCACCCGAGCCGATACGTTGCATGGTTTTTTGCAGCAAGATGGCAGGGCGCAAAATGTGGATGCGAGCAAAGAGGTAAAGCGCGGCGACGGCAAATAGAATGGCAAGGGCAAACACCCAGCTTTGTTGTTCGATGATGCCCCAAGAATAGGCCGAGCGCGGTGTTAAATCGTACACAATCAAGAGCACCGCGTAGCGATTGGCGCGCAATTCCCCTTCTTTAATGCCGGGGTTCACAGGCGACAGCGCCAAGAGATGTTTGCCATCGGGATCGAGGGTCAAAGATTCTTGCCACAGCTGTTGCCACTGATCGATAGGAGGCTGCCCATAGTCGGACAGCACGCTTTCAATCCGCTGACCTTTCCAGGCAAATTGTGTGGAACTCATAACCCAGCCATGAGCATCCCAAAGTAGGGCGTAAGCGACATTGGGGTTCAGGCTTAGATCTGAAATGATGCTATCCACGCCTATGTTGTCGTCGCGGCGCAGCGTCATTTCGAGAGCGCGTTGCGTGCGCAGCAGCTCATCGTGTGCAGTCTGATTGATAAAGGTATTAAGATCGCGCTCGTAGCTGCGTAATTGCATCACCAGCAATAAAGCAAAGAGTAACAAGCCAAAGAGCAAGATGGTAATCGGAAGCCACAGCTTGAGCGAAATGGCGCGCACAGTGGGTTTCATCAGAGCTCCTTATGGGCGAAACGTTCATCGACCAGTTTGCTGACATCCTCGCCTTGTGGAATCAGGCCGCTGCGATACATTATTTGCGCTAAACGCTTAGCCATTAGCTCCAGCCCTGTGTGGGCTAAGAAGCTGCTAAGTAAATAAGCGCCAACGGCGGTTTGCTCAACGCCTATGCGTTTGCCGCGCAAATCGCTGGCTTGTTTTATTTTAGGTTTGACGACCAGAGCATCTGCCCCTGCGGAAATGTTCATTACCCAAGCCACTTTGATTGGTAGGTTTTCTTGGGTCAGTAAAATGGCCTCATCTAAAGTTACGGCAGCCATATCCAGCTTGCCGACACGCAAAGCATCCAAAGCTTGGCCGGTGGATCCTAATTCGATTAAACGAATATTCTGATTTTGGTCATACTCAAGCTCTCGCGCCAAATACAACGGCTCATAACCAATCCAAAGGTTGGTTCCTAGCGTAAGCAGAGGTTCGTAATGCGGAAAACAACCCGACAAAACTAAAGTAAAAAAGAGAACACAGTATCGCATAGCAACTCGCCAGCTAAAGTCCAAGCCAAGCATAGATGATCGAGGGATGTTTTGCTTGGAAGCGCCCAAGTTTACCCCGTGCAGAGTCGATTTTTTGTACGAGATTTTGATGCTTTTCTGAGGAAGAGAGCGAAGAAATTAGCTTTAGAATAAGAAACCTTTTTCGATGGTTTGAAGTCATAGGCACGACGGTATTTATGTAGTACTGTACGCACTCTTTAAAACAATAATCGTAGGATGCACTATGAAATTAATGAAAGCCGCACCCGTCGTTGTACTCGGTGCTATGTTACTAACAGGTTGTAAAATGGGGGATTTAGTGGGCGATTCAGTGAAGCTTGAAAACCACATAGACCAAGCCAGCTATGGTGTAGGTTTGAACATTGGCCGTCAGCTGGGCCAGGAAGACGTAAAAGTGAATGCCGATGCCGTTGCAGCGGGTATTCGTGATGCCTTAGAAGGCAAAGAACCCCGTTTAACGGATGAAATCATCGCCGCCGCGTTTGACAAAATTCGTGAAGAACAAATGCATAAGCAAGAAGCTTTAAATGATGCTGCGGCCGAAACAGGCAAAAAAATCTTAGAAGAAAATGCTAAGAAAGACGGCGTAAAAGTAACGGCTTCTGGCTTGCAATACCAAGTCATCACAGCCGCTCCTGCTGGTGCAGCACAGCCTAAGATCGACGACGTTGTGCGTGTGCATTATCACGGCACTTTGGCCGACGGCACTGTGTTCGACAGCTCGGTTGAGCGCGGTCAACCTGCCGAGTTTCCTGTTGGTGGCGTGATTCAAGGTTGGGTAGAAGCCCTGCAATTGATGCACGTTGGTGACAAGTGGAAGCTGACTATCCCTGCGGATTTGGCCTATGGCGCTCGTAGCCCAAGCCCTAAAATCCCTGCCAACTCTGTGCTGGTGTTCGAAGTTGAACTGCTGGACATCGTCAAGTAAGACGGTAAGAGTTTAAAAGCGGCCTTAGGGTCGCTTTTTTTTGCTTAAAATACGCTGGAGGATGGGGGTCGAGAGTGGATTAAACGGCCAGAAAAATCGTAGCAATAACAGCGAGAAAAAAGCAGAAAAAGGAACGGCGAGAGAAAAACTAGAAAAGGGTACAGCAAGAAAAAGCAAGATAGGGTTAAGTTGGCTCCTCGAACTGGACTTGAACCAGTGACCAACGGATTAACAGTCCGCTGCTCTACCGACTGAGCTATCGAGGAACACCTTAACGCGAGGCGCATATTAAAGGCTCTCATTCCTTTGTCAACAAAAAACGCAGAAAAGAAGAAATAGCAAAGATATAAATAGGATTATTGGCTAAGCTGGTAGCGTCTTTTGGGAGATTTTTTATGCAGGTATCTGGCCCCTTTGAAATTGTGCTTTTTGGTGGTTTAGGTGATTTAGCTTTACGCAAGCTGTTGCCCGCACTCTATATGCTGCAACGCGACGGTCATCTGCACTTGGGTAAAATTTTGGTTTTGACAAGGCAGAAGCTGAGTGATGAAGCCTTTATTGAAAAAGTACATCGAGCGATTTGCCAGCAAGTGCCCTTGGAATATCAAGACGAACAGCATTGGCAAGCCTTTTTGGTTTTGCTTCAGTGTGTCAGTTTGGATGTCAGTCAGAGTGCGCACTTTTCTGTTTTAAAAGCGCAGCTGTCCACGGAAGATTGCAATCGTCTTTATTATTTGGCTACGGGGTCGCAGCTTTATATTCCCATCTGCCAAGGTTTGGCGGCAGCAGGGCTTATTCAAAGCCGCAGCAAGATCGTTATTGAAAAACCCATAGGCCATGATTTGGCTTCGGCACAGCAAATTAATGAGCAGGTTGGGCGTTATTTTTCCGAGCAACAAATTTATCGTATTGATCATTATTTAGGCAAAGAAACCGTGCAAAACTTATTGGTATTGCGCTTTGCTAATTCCATTTTTGAGCACCAATGGAATCATAAATACATCGACCATATTCAAATTACGATTTCCGAGACCTTGGGTGTGGAAAAACGAGCGGGCTTTTACGATGAAGTCGGTGCCATGCGCGATATGTTGCAAAATCATTTGTTGCAGTTGTTGTGTATTACCGCGATGGAGCCACCCGCGCGTTTGGATGCCGATAGCATTCGTGATGAAAAAGTAAAAGTATTAAAAGCCTTAAAACCCTTAGATGGGCGCGCTATCAGCGAAAATGTTGTGTGTGGCCAATACGGTTCAGGGGTGAGTGAAGGCCAGCCTGTACCACGTTATCGCGATGAGCAAGGGGTGGATAATAAAAGCCTGACTGAAACCTATGTGGCAGCAAAAGTTGAAATTGAAAACTGGCGTTGGGCAGGCGTGCCGTTTTATTTGCGTACGGGTAAGCGTATGCCTGAGCGGGCTTGTGAAATCGTGGTGTATTTTAAGGCCATTCCGCATTCGATTTTCCCGTTACAGCACAAAGACACCATGGCCAATAAATTAACTTTCAGGCTTCAGCCCGACGAAGGCATTCGTTTGCAATTGTGCGAAAAACGCATAGGCCCTGGCATGAATGTGCGCCCAATGAACATGAGCTTAAACCCATCCAATAGTCGTCAAGCGCGCGTGCCTGAGGCCTATGAGCGTTTGTTACTCGATGCGCTTGGTAGCAATCAAACTTTATTTTTACGCCACGATGAATTACTGGCGGCTTGGCAGTGGGTTGACCCCGTGCTGCGGCATTGGCAAGACAGCGAGCAGCGCCCAGAAACCTATACCGCAGGCAGTTGGGGACCTGCCGCTG
>JBDKHD010000218.1:0-7221 GCA_039797885.1 Pseudomonadota bacterium | reverse complement strand
GCATAGGATAAAGAAATGACACAGAATTATGAACACTGCCCAGAATTTTCAAAAATAGCATTAATAACATCTAAGTTAACTTGTTCGACTTTCTGATCAAGGTGATAGGCATTTATATCCGCCAAAGCCAACGGACTAAAACCTGAACGCTACTTCCAAGCCCTGCTCGAACAACTGCCCACCACCTAGGTCGAAAATATCGAAAAGCTGGCGCCGTGGAATATTAAACTCAGCCAAATAAATTAAAAAGTGTGGCTGGGGTTACGCTTACGCTAATCCACGCCCATAAAAAAGCAGCCGCTAGAAACTAGGGCTGCTTTTAAACAACGAGCTAAACCAGATTACAGCTGAGGACCTGCGGCCAAGATGGCATCGGATACGCTGTATTTCTTGAAGTTTTCAACAAACTGCGCAGCCAAGGCTTTTGCGGCTTCGTCGTACTTAGCTTCATCGCCCCAAGTCACGCGTGGGTTCAGCAGTTTGCTGTCTACGCCTTCTAACGTTTTTGGCACCAGCAGGTTAAATACGGGAGTGGTTTGGGTTTCTACGCCACGCAGTTTGCCGTTTTGGATGGCGGAGATTACCGCACGGGTCACAGGGATGCTAAAGCGTTTGCCCACGCCGTAAGCGCCGCCTGACCAGCCTGTGTTCACTAAGTACACTTGCGAGTCGAACTCCGTCACACGCTTGATCAGAAGATCGGCGTATTCGCCAGCTGGGCGTGGGAAGAAGGGTGCGCCAAAGCAGGTAGAAAAAGTCGATTTCAAGCCTTTCAAGCCGCCCATTTCAGTCGAACCTACCAGCGCGGTATAGCCAGACAGGAAATAGTAAGCGGCTTGTTCTTTAGTCAGGATAGACACAGGAGGCAGTACGCCGGTCATGTCGCAGGTGAGGAAGATAACGGCTTTAGGTTCGCCTGCGAGGTTGGCTTCTACGCGTTTTTCAACGTGCGTCAGCGGGTAGGCGCAGCGAGTGTTTTCGGTTTTAGAGACGTCAGCGTAGTCGGCTTTACGAGTCACTGGGTCGATGACCACGTTTTCAACGATGGCACCGTAACGAATCGCATCCCAAATAATGGGTTCGTTTTCTTGTGACAGGTTGATGGTTTTTGCGTAGCAACCGCCTTCTAGGTTAAACACAATGCCTTTGCCCCAACCGTGTTCATCGTCACCAATGAGGTAGCGTTCTGGGTCGGCAGATAGGGTGGTTTTACCAGTTCCAGATAAGCCGAAGAACAAGCACACATCGCCTTCTTCACCGACGTTGGCGGAGCAGTGCATAGGCAGTACGTCGGCATCGGGCAGCAGGAAATTTTGCACGCCGAACAGGGCTTTTTTCATTTCGCCCGCGTAGCGCATGCCAGCCAGCAGTACTTTGCGCTCAGAGAAGCACAGCATAACGGTGCCGTCGGAGTTGGTGCCATCACGTTCTGGCACACATTCAAAGCCTGGTACGTTGAGGATTGTCCACTCGGCTTTGTTTGCGGGGTTGTAGCTTTCAGGCAGGATAAAGAGGTTGCGACCAAAGAGGTTTTGCCAAGCGGTTTGAGTGCGCATGCGCACAGGAATGTAGTGTGCTGGACTTGAGCCTACATGCACATCAGATACAAATTCGTCGTGCTCTTTGGCGTAGGCTTCGACGCGCGCCCAGAGCGCTTTAAATTTTTCTAAATCGAAAGGACGGTTTACGCTGCCCCAGTGCACTTTGCTGTGGGTTTCGGCTTCATCCACGATAAAGCGATCCATGGGTGAACGACCTGTGCGGCGGCCTGTTTCTACCACAAAGGCGCCATTGTCTTGCAGCTGGCCTTCGCCACGCAAAACGGCTTGTTCAACTAAAAATGAGGTCGATAAATTGGTGTAAACAGTACTCATATCAGTGCCCAGTGGGGTCCTCTTGTGAAAATGGTTTCTAAAAGTCGAAACCGTAAAGGCGCGCGAGTATAACAGACTTAGACTAAATGCTAAACACTCTCAAGTTGACAAAAATCGCTACTTGGGGTGATGCCGTTATTGCAAATGACGCTCTGGAAAAAGCGCTTCAATATCGGTGCGCTCGAACAGATAAGGCTGTTGGCAGAACTCGCAATGAATGTCGATGCGCCCCATCTCTGTGAGCATGCTATCAAGCTCGTTGTAGCCTACTTGCCTTAAGGCGTTGCCAAGGCGCTCTTTACTGCAAGTGCAGTGAAAGCGCAGGGGCGTGGCGGGGTAAACACGGGTGCTTTCTTCGTGAAACAGGCGTTGCAGCAGGGTTTGGGCGGGCAGCTCCAGCAGTTCCTCTTGCTTTGCTGTGGCGGCGAGGAAGTTCAAGCGCTCCCAAGCGTCTTCGTCTACCTCTGTGCCCGCAGGCGCAGGAACTTTTTGCAGCATAAAACCCGTCGCCTTGCCGTCGCCGGTGGCCAGCCAAAAGCGGGTGGGTAGCTGCTCGGATTGGAGGAAATACTCTTCAAGAGCTTGGGCTACGTTGCCGCCTGCGATGGCGGTGATGCCTTGGTAGCGCTGGCCGTTTTCAGGCTCAACGGTGATAACCATTTGTCCATCGATAAAGCTGAGCTGAGCTTCTTCTTGCTGTTCGTCAAAGCGGGCGATGGCGCGCAGTTCGCCTTTTTCGTTGGTTTCTGCTTGCAGCAGGCGAATGCTGCCGCCTAGGCGTACTTGCAGTGTTAGCCGGCCTGGAAATTTCAGGTTGGCGCTGAGCAAGGCAGTGGCGGCTAACAGCTCACCCAGGGCTTGGCTGATTAGCTTGGGGTAGTGGTGGTGGCGGGTGGCATCTTGGAGGCTGAGCTCCAGCTGGGCGAGTTCGCCGCGCACGTCAGTGCCATCGAAGCTGAATTGGTGTAATAAATCGCTCATTTAAAAATCCTGTTGCTCTTTAAAGCGCGTTAAATCGCGGCGCTCTTTTTTGTTGGGCTTGTGATCGGGGACGCTCATAAAGCTTTGCATAATGCGGCGCTGCTCGGCGGCATCCATGCGTTTTTTGATGCTCTCAGCGGTTTCTTCGTACAACAGCTGCGCTTGCAGTGCGCCACCGCGCTGCTCGCTTAGGCTGTTTACTATCACGGTTTTTTCATCGAAACCTTGGCGCAGGGTAATTTTTGCACCCAGTTCGACCAGCTTGCTGACCTTGGTGCGCTGGCCTTCGTAATGCACTTTGCCGCCCTCGATGGCGTCTTTGGCCAAGGAGCGCGTTTTGTAAAAGCGGGCGGCCCAGAGCCATTTATCAATGCGAACGGTCATGGTTGCGGGGTCTGTAGCTCGGCGAAATGGTGGATGCTAAAAAAGCGCGAAGGCGGATTGGCGGGCTTGTGGCTGTCGGGATTTTGCACGCTGACCACAAAGCCTATGCCCCAGTTGGCGGCGGATTCTAACACAGCTTGGCTGTCATCAATAAAGAGCGTGCGCTCCTTGATAAAAGGCTCATCGGCCAACAAAGCCTGCCAGAACTGCGCTTCTTCTTTGGGGGTGCGGTACTGGTGCGAGCTGATGACTCTGTCCACCTGAGTGTCCAGCCCAGTGCGCTGCATTTTAAGCTTCAGGCTGTCGGGGTGGGCGTTGGTGATAATCACAGTACGCTTGCCCAAGGCGCGCAGTTGCGCCAAAAACTCAGGAGTGTGCGGGCGCAATGCAATTTTGCTCTGACATTCGTGCTTCAGGGCCATGATGTCTAGGCCTGTGAGCGTGCTCCAGTGGTCGGTACAGTACCAGTTCAGCGTACCGCGCAGGCTGACAAAGCTCTTGTTCAGCTCGACGGTGGCGTCCTCTAGGTTCATGCCCTTGAGGGCGGCATAGCGCTCAGGAACGAGCTGATTCCAAAAATAATTATCAAAATGTAAGTCCAGCAAGGTGCCGTCCATGTCGAGCAAAACGGTATCAATTTGTTGCCAGTTGGGTAGGCTCATCGGTTACACTCAGCCCCTATTTTTACCAAAGATGGATGCAGCATGCCGCAAAAGCCCGAGATTCTAGCACGTCGCATGGTGGCACAAAGCCGCCTCTTTCGTATTGAGTCCTTTGACTTACGTTTTAGCAACGGCGTAGAACGTACCTATGAGCGTTTAGTACCAGGTGGCCCTGGTGCGGTGATGCTGGTGGCCTTGCTGGACGATGACACTTTTGCCCTGATTCGTGAGTATGGCGGCGGTATGGAGGACTATTCGTTGTCCTTGCCGAAGGGTGCGATTGATTTGGGTGAGAGCCTGCGCGATACCTGCAACCGCGAGCTGCAAGAAGAAATCGGCTATGGCGCGCGGGAGTTTGTGTTTCTAAAGAATCTGAGCCTGTCACCTAGCTACATGAAAAGCGGTATCAATGTGGTGCTGGTACGAGATCTGTACCCATCTAAACTCGATGGCGACGAACCCGAACCATTAGAACTGGTGCCGTGGAAGCTTAATAACTTGCCTGAGCTTTTTGCGCGCGAGGATTTCAATGAAGGTCGCGCCTTAGCCGCCCTTACCCTAGCCACCGAATACCTCGCGGGCCGCTTCCCTGGGCTAGCCCTGTAGATACCTGGCAATATTGCCGTAGCGATCAAGTGGGCGCCACATGGGCATGGAGGCCAGTGGCCTCCGCTACTAGCGTGGCACGCGGCGAATACGGCCATTGTCGTCGATGGCGACATAGACAAACACCGCGTCCACCACTTTACGCTTTTCGCTGTCGCTGGGGTTTTGCGTCCAAACCTCAATGGCAAGGCGAAGGGATGACGTGCCAATATCCAACAAGCGCGTGTAAATACTCACTACCGCACCCACACGAATGGGCGACATAAAGACCACCGATTCCAGCGCCACGCTGGCGATACGCCCCAGCGCTACTTTGCTGGCCACGCTCTCGGCGGCGTGATCCATCTGAGCGACCACCCAGCCGCCGCTGATATCGCCGTGCAGGTTGGCGTCTTGACGTGAAGGGACGAGGCGTAAGCTGAGTTCGCCTTCTGGGCGTGGATCACAGCCTTCGCAATTCTCCTCGTGGGAGGCATGAGCATTGTTCATGGGTTGACCTATTAGAATTATTTTTGGCGCAGTGTACGGGTTTTCTCTAACTCAATACAAATTCAAAACTCAGCAAAACCTCACTGGTTCAAGAATACAGCTGTTTGGGTAGCCAAGTGGCTAGCTCTGGGAAGATGGCCAGCAGCACCAAGAGCAACAGTTGCAGCACAATAAAAGGCACAACACCTTTGTAAATCATGCCCGTTGTCACACTAGCGGGCGCAACACCGCGCAGATAAAACAAAGCAAAACCAAAAGGCGGAGTGAGGAATGAGGTTTGCAGATTGATGGCAATCATAATGCCAAGCCACACGGGGCTGACACCCATGGCCAGCAACACGGGCGCAACAATGGGCACGACCACCAAGGTGATTTCAATAAAATCGAGAATAAAGCCGAGCAAAAAGATAATCAGCATCACCAGCAGCATGGCCGAGAATACGCCACCTGGCAGAGTGCTGAAAAAATCGTGAATCAGCTCTTCGCCACCAAAACCACGAAACACCAAAGAAAACAGCGCCGCGCCAATCAAAATCATAAACACCATGCCCGATACCAAAAGCGTGCTGTTCATCACTTCTTTCAGGCGCTCAAGATTGAGCTGGCGATAAAAGGCCGCCAGTAAAATCGAGCAGCCTGCGCCTATGGCAGCAGCCTCGGTGGGCGTAGCCACACCCAGTAAAATCGAGCCAAGCACCGCAATAATCAGCGCCAAGGGCGGCAACAGACCTTTGAGAATCTCCCATACAAATGCGCCATCCAGCGCAGGGCGGTCGGCGACAGCAGGCGCTGCTTGCGGGCGGAAAAACGCCACCAAGCCAATGTAAAATAGGTACATCAGCACCAGCACTAAGCCTGGAATCAGCGCCCCCATAAACAGATCGGCCACGGAAATGCTTTCAGGGCTGAAAATACCCATTTTCAGCTGCGCCTGTTGATAGGAGCTGGACAGCACGTCACCCAAAATAATCAATACAGTGGAAGGCGGGATGATTTGCCCCAGTGTACCCGTGGCGCAAATCGTGCCCGTAGTCAGGGCTGGGCTGTAGCCTTGGCGCAGCATGGTCGGCAAGGAAATTAAACCCATGGTCACCACACTGGCGCCGATAATTCCTGTGCTGGCAGCCATTAGTGCACCAACCAGCACCACCGAAATACCAAGACCGCCGCGCACAGGGCCAAAAAGCAAACCCATGTTGTGCAGCAGGCGTTCGGCTATGCGTGATTTTTCCAGCATCACGCCCATAAACACAAACAGCGGTACAGCCATCAAGATTTGGTTGTTCATAATGCCGTATACCCGATTGGGCATGGCGCTTAAATAGGCGGGGTCGAAGGTACTTGTGAGCATGCCAACACCAGCAAAGAGCAAAGACACGCCCGCCAGAGTAAAGGCCACGGGAAAGCCCAGCATCAATACAACACAAACAAGGGCAAAGAGCGCCAGTGCCATCAGCTCAACCATGCCGGCTCTCCTTGTCAAAGTGTTCGGGATAGAAGGTTTTGCCCAACTCTGCTACGGCTTGTAGCAGCATAAGAGTGGGCAAAACGAGCAATAGGGTTTTTAGCAGGTACACAAAAGGCAGGCCGCCTGTTTCCTCGGAGCGTTCACCAATCGCCCAGCTTTGCTCAACATAGTGCCAGCTGCCCCAGAATAAAAAGACGCAAAAAGGCATAAGCAGAAAGAGAATGCCCAACTGCTCGAGGCGGCGGTTGCGCGCTTTGCTCCAGCTCTTGGAAAACACATCAACGCGCACATGGCCACCTTGTTGCCAGGTATAAGCTATGCCCGCCATAAAGAGCGCGGCATGCAAATACAGTGAGGTTTCTTGGAGCCACAGCGAAGGCGAGCTTAAAAAATAGCGCCGCACTACCACTGCGCACACCAAAAGCACCATCAATAGCGCCAGCCAACGCAGCGTTTTACCCGTCCAGAGCGTAACGCTCTCGATCCATGCAATTACCGACAACATAAGGAAAACCAAGCTCAGTTTTTTGCGCGCATTATAAGCGGCATACGGCAGGCGTCACCTGCTAAATCCTGTCGGTGTTATGTCTTTTAGCAATAACTTTTTATTTTTCAGGCTGTTAGCGCGCAAAAAAAGGGTTGACGAGTGCGCTTACCCTCTTTAATATCGCGCCCCACTTGCCGGCATAGCTCAGTTGGTAGAGCAACTGACTTGTAATCAGTAGGTCCTCAGTTCGATTCCGAGTGCCGGCACCAT
>JBDKHD010000217.1:0-5713 GCA_039797885.1 Pseudomonadota bacterium | reverse complement strand
TCCTGTAATTATTATTTTCGATGGAACTGGGTTGCTTAGCTGAAAATTAAGCAGGCTGAGCATAGGCAGGCCTTAAAGAGAGGGTCAAGGTCAATTTGGGCAGGAAAAGGTGAGTTTGCGCCAATCCTTACAGCGCCCAAAGCGGGGCAAAATGGGGTACAATGCGCGTTTTTTAAAAGGAGAGCCTTATGTCTGAATTTCCCGTCTGCCCAAGCTGCGCCAGCGATTTAACCTACCCAGACCAAAGCCTGTTTGTGTGCCCAAGCTGCGGCCATGAATGGCCACAAGAGGCCAGTGCCGAAGAGCAAGCCCCGAAATTCCGTGATGCCAACGGTACGCTTTTGCAAGACGGCGACAGCGTGACCCTGATCAAAGACTTAAAAGTGAAGGGCAGCTCGATGGTGATTAAAGTCGGCACTAAAGTAACGGGCATTCGCCTTGTCGAGGGCGATCACGATATCGACTGCAAAGTGAATGGCCAAAAAATGATGCTGAAATCCTGCTTTGTGAAAAAAGCATAAGTCATGCTGAATAAAGGTAATGAGTAACTTTAATTTTTTATTGTGTTTTTTTGCGTTCATTGGATTTATAAATAAACTCCGTCTACTCTGGTTAATCGCAATATCGTTATACAACATAAGGAATCCACATGAAAATTAAAGATTATTTTTTTGCTCTTTTTGCAAGTACGGTCACAATGCTTTCAATCTCTCAAGAAGCCGATCCACTGAATGTTATTTCTGCAGCTCAGCTTTCGTCGCCAGAAGCACTTAATTCTGCTGGTGGAATGGCTGCATTTGCAGCATCGGGATCTTGGACTAACTATGTCACCAATCCAAATATTACAACTGCGGGAGCTTGGGTGTATGGCCCCCTAATCAATGCGCCGTCAGGCACTCCATCTGGTTCTAAGGTGCAGAGTATCAGTTGGCAATGGAATGTTTTTAATTACGACAGTAGGCTAATAACTCTTTTGTGCGAAAGCACACTAACCTATTGCTTTGATATTAGTGGCAATTTTGGATCTGGCGGAAGTGTGAGTTCATATAATATTCCTGCCAGCCGTTCTTGGAGATATGCATTTAAATATTCTGGAAGTGGTGCTATTTCGCCACCATTATTGGGGCAGCACGGTTCTTTAGCTGTATTATATCAATAAAATAATTGGTCTTGTTTTAGTGTGGTTATGGTTTTATTACCACACTAAAACTTTAAGTCTAGGCAAAAGTGTTCAAATAAGATGAAGTTAGTTCAACGAGATTCTTATAATTATTTGGTGAGCTTAGTCCGTCTGTTCCCCATAATGTAGCCATTTTATATAGATCTGATTGTTGGTCTTGCATTTTAACTATGCTAATTAGTATTTCCTTATCGCTTTTCCCTTCGGCTTTTCCTTGCTTTATAAGAGCTTGTTCTTGGGCTAAAACTCGTGAAGACTCTAAATGAATATTTTCGCTAAGTCTTCTAATTCGATTTATTACTTCTTCGCCATTACTGGAATTTTTAAGTTCATTTAAATTTATTGCAGCTAGAGTTGGTTCGCGCCCTATTAATGAATTAACTTTGGCTTCCAGCTCTTTAGGTGTGGCGGATTGAATGAATTGAATTGCACTAGCTCTTGTGTCTATGTTTTTTACAGGCGATGAGTTTGTCTCCGTAGCTTTTTTAATACTTTCCGATGCAGGTGAATGTGTTTTATTTAGAATTGACAGTGGAGCTTTATTTGCATTCGATATGCTATTTATCATTTTTTACACCTTTAGGTTTTTAAATGGCCATAAAGATAAAGCAGAAATCATGCCTATATGTAGGACAAGGTCAATTGAACTAGACCTCTACACAGAAAATTGGCATTCGTTTCATTTGGCCCCCTATGGCGGCGATAACGATGCAAATGTCAGAATTTGCCGTATGTTTATGAATTGAGTGCCGAAAGGCCGTACCGGCCTGTAGCAATCATGAAAAACTAAGCCTTTTCGCTGGTAACGCGCACGCGCTTGCTGCCTGCGGTCACGGGCGCTTTGTGGCGATCGGCACGCGCTTTCAGCCAAGAGTCCAGGGTGTTTTTCAAGGCGATAAGAAGCCCCATCGCCATAAAAGCCCCAGGTGGCAGGATGGCAAAAAGGAAGTTGGGGTAGTCTTGCACTAGGGTGATTTTCCAGCTTGCGGCAACAGGGCCAAAGAGCAAATCCATATTGGCAAAGAGCACGCCTTGCCCCAGCGCTTCGCGTATCGCGCCCAAGAGTACCAGCACAGTGGTAAAACCCAGCCCCATCATTAAGGCATCAAACAAAGACGGCAACACAGAGTTTTTGGCGGCAAAGGCATCGGCACGCCCCAGTACGATGCAGTTGGTCACGATTAGGGGAATGAAAATCCCCAGCACTTCGTACAGCTCGTAGGTGTAGGCCTGCATAATCAGCTCGGCCACGGTTACAAAAGAGGCAATGATGACCACGAAAGCAGGCAGGCGCACCGCTTCGGGCACTTGTTTGCGCAGTAAGGACACGGCGCTGTTGGTTCCCATAAGCACCAAGAGCGTGGCAAGCCCCAAGCCTAAGGCATTAACCACCGACCCCGACACCGCCAAAAGCGGGCACAGCCCCAAAAGCTGCACCAGTGCGGGGTTGTTATCCCAGAGGCCTTGTTTGGCCAGTTGTTTGTAGTCGGCCATCAGCGTGCCTCCTTCAGGGCGCGGGCATCCAATAGCTGTGCGCGGTTTTGCTCAAAGAATACTAAAGCGCGGCTAACGGCCAGCACCACCGCGCGCGGGGTTATGGTTGCGCCGGTGAACTGGTCAAACTCGCCGCCGTCTTTTTGCACCTTCCATTTTTCAGGCGTGGGATCGGCTAAAGATTTGCCCACAAAGCCTTGTACCCAGTTGGATTTTTTAATATCGACCTTATCGCCAAGCCCAGGGGTTTCGCGGTGTTCGGTAATGCGCACACCTGCAATGCGGCCATCTTTATGAATACCGACCAAAAGGCGAATTTCTTGGGTGTAGCCATCGGGGGCGACTACAGGCAAAAGCACGGTGTCCACTTCATTATTGCGCCCTACGACCAAGGCTTGGTCTTGCGCTTTGATAGGGCCAAGCAGCTCGGTATTAAAGGGCGCAAGGCTTAGCGTGCTGGCCAAAATATCGTTGTCGTAGCTACCAGCGGGCACGATTTCGTTTAGCGCTTTGGCTTTGGCCAAACGCACATTGTGGTCGATTTTCTCACCCGTGGCTTGTTGTGTAATGATCACTACGCCTGCGGTAACCAAAGCAAAAAGCCCAAGGGCGATGGCATTGCGAAAAATAGAAGAAAGAAGCGTCTGCATAGTTAGGCCTTAGGAGGTAAACCGCGCTTGGCTTTGCTGTGGCCATAGCTTTTGGGTTGGGTAAAGGCATCGATAAAAGAGGCCGCAAAGTTCATCAAGAGTACGGCAAAGGCTACGGCATCGGGGTAAGTGCCCCAAGTGCGAATCAGGTACAGCAAAATACCAATGCCTGCGCCGTAAATAAGCTTGCCGCGTGGCGTGGTCGAGGCGGTGACGGGGTCGGTGGCAATGAAAAACGCCCCGAGCATAGTCGCGCCGCTCAACAAATGCAGGCTAAGCGGGGTAAAGAGGTCTTCGTCAAAGCCTAATATCAGCGAACATAGGCTTAACGCGCCAAGCATGGCCACAGGAATGTGCCAGCTGATGATGCGCGCCCAGAGCAAATACAGGCCGCCTGCTAAAAAGGCGAGGTTCACCCAAATGGCGCTGCCGTTGAAGCCGTTAAAGCTGGCGTTTTGGCGAATCAGATCGGCGGTGGCGCTGCCAATGAGGTGCTTGTAAGCATCCAGAGCGGTCGCCCCTGAATAGCCATCGGCCACAGGCAGGCCTGCAAAGATCACCTGCAAGGTATCAAGAAGCGGCAGCGTGCCTTGGCCTGTCACCTGAGTGGACAGCGCCCAGGTGGTGCTCATTTGCACAGGAAAGGACACCAGCACCAAGGCGTAACCGACCATGGCGGGGTTGAAGGGGTTTTGCCCAAGGCCGCCGTAAAGCTGCTTGGCGATGACAATGGCAAAAATACAGGCCACTAGGGTCACCCAGTAGGGCGTAAAGGGCGGCAGCGCCACGCCCAGGAGCACAGCGGTAAGCAAGGCCGAATTGTCTTTCAGGAAAAAACGCACAGGGCGGCGGCGCAGCCACAACACCGTGGCCTCCAAACTCAGGCAAAAAGCCACGGCCAGCAAGGTGTTGATGAGGTTGCCGTAGCCAAAAAAGACCGTTTGCAGCGCAAGGCCTGGTAGGGTGGCCAAAATCACCTTGAGCATAAAACTTTGAGTTTTATTGCCGCCGTGAGTATGAGGGGAGGAAAGGGTAATCAAGGCCATTATGCACCTGCCTGTAATGCGGCTAATTCAGCGTTGAGCTGCGCCAGTTTTTCTTGCTGTTTCTGTAGCGCTTGCTCCAATGTCGCGACGGTATCGAGCTGCTCTTGGCGGGCTAGGTCGATGCGCTCCTGCATTTTTTGCACGCGATCGGTCTGCGCCAAAATTTTGCGCTCAAGCTCGGCGCTGGGGTTGGCGTTAGGCTCAAGGGCTTCGGCCTGCGCGGCGGCAGCGACCTCGGAGGCACTGGCTTGAGCCTGAGCTTCGCAGGCTTCGCGTTCGGCTTTAGCCAAGGCCGCTGCTTCGGCGCGGGCTTTACGCTGCGCTTCTTTTTCGGCCTCTAGGCGCTCGTGGCGAGCGTTGCGATTTTCAAAGCGCAGGCGCGCCTGTTCGGATTTTTGTGTGGCGGCTCGTTCGGCCAAAATCTCGCCCTTGCTGTGGCGGTAATACTGCACCAGCGGAATCTGACTTGGGCAAACGTAAGAGCAAGCGCCGCATTCGATGCAATCAAGCAAATTGTGCTGCTCGGCCTTGGCGTATTCTTCGCCTTTGGCAAACCAGTACAGCTGTTGCGGCAACAGCTCTTGCGGGCAGGCTTCTACGCACTGGCCGCAGCGAATGCAGGCCATGGCCAGCTCGGGCAAAGGCAGCTCTTGGGCGCTGGGGGCGAGCAGGCAGTTGCTGGTTTTGGTCATGGTCACGTTCAGATTGGGCAGGGTAAAGCCCATCAACGGGCCACCACTAATGACACGCTCTGGCTGCTGCGCGCGATAGCCCGTCTGTTCCAGCACAAAGGGCACGGGTGTGCCGATCAACACCTCGTAATTGCCAGGCTTGGCGATGGCCGCGCCTGTAACTGTGCTAATACGGGAAATTAACGGCTCGCCCAAATAAATCGCGCGATAGACAGCGGCGGCGGTACCCGCGTTTTGGCAAAGAATACCCAGCTGGGCGGGAATACCGCCTGAGGGCACTTCTTGGCCAGTAAGAATTTTAATCAGCTGCTTTTCCCCGCCAGAGGGGTAGAGCGTTGGAATCACCACCAGCTGTATGCGTGTGCCCAAGCCTTGCGCTTGGATTTGCGCTTGCAAGGCGGAGATGGCCTCGCTCTTGTTGTCTTCGATGACAATTAAGCACTGAGGCGCACCGCAGGCTTGTAGCAGTAGTGCCGTACCCAAGATCACCTCTAGGGCGCGCTCACGCATCAGGCGGTCATCGGCGCTAATGTAAGGCTCACATTCGGCGGCATTGATGATCAGCAGCTTGGGCGCTTGCGCAGGCTGAAGTTTTAAATGCGTTGGAAAACCTGCCCCGCCTAAGCCCGCAATGCCTGCCTCGGCAATGGC
>JBDKHD010000216.1:0-6727 GCA_039797885.1 Pseudomonadota bacterium | reverse complement strand
CGCTGACTCTATGGGCGTCATGGGGCAATTGATTTTCTTGGGCGGCTTCTTGGTTATTTTTTACTTTTTGCTGTGGCGCCCACAAAGCAAGCGTCAAAAAGAACACCGCAACTTAGTGTCTACTTTATCAGCAGGTGATGAAGTGGTCACCGCAGGTGGCATGGTCGGCAAAATCGTCAAAGTGACAGACGACTTCGTAGTATTGGAAGTCTCTGACGGAGTGAAATTGCCTGTACAAAAATCCGCTGTGACGGCGGCTTTGCCAAAAGGCACAGTGAAAGAATTAAAAGCTTAAGTCTTTTATGCTCAGCTACCGCCACGCCTTTCATGCAGGAAACTTTGCCGACGTATTAAAACATTTAATACAGGTGGAAGTGTTGAATTATCTAAAACAAAAGGACAAGCCCTTTGTTTATATCGACACTCATGCAGGGGCGGGGCTGTACGCTCTTAATTCCGCAATGGCCGAGAAAAATGCCGAGTATTTAAATGGCATTGGCAAACTCTGGGATAACACTTGGCCAGAATTAAAGGATTATTTGACCACAGTAAAACAGGTTGTACAAAAAGCACCTGAGGCCAATCTTTACCCTGGCTCTCCTGCTATTGCTCAGGTGTTATTGCGCGATCAAGATCGCGCTTTGTGCTTTGATTTGCACTCCAGTGATTTTGCTTTGCTTGCGCAAAATATGGATAAAGACCGCCGTTTTCATATTCGCAAAGAAGATGGTTTTCAAGCTTTATTAAAATCATTGCCACCTGCGGAAAAACGCGCCTTGGTGTTGATGGATCCGTCTTATGAAATTAAAAGCGATTACGACACAGTATTAAGCGTGCTCATTCAAGCTTATAAAAAATTCCCCAGTGCTACTTATGCGCTTTGGTATCCCGTGGTGGAGCGTGCGCGTATCGACAAATTGGAGCAGGGTTTTAAAGACAGCGGCATAAAAGATGTGCAGCTGTTTGAGCTGGGCTTGTGCGCCGACACGCAAGCGCGCGGCATGACCTCGGCAGGCATGATACTGATCAATCCACCTTGGGTGTTAAAGCCAAAAATGGATGCGCTGCTGCCTAAGCTTTCGGCGCTTTTGAGTGAGCAGGGCGTGTGGCGTTCTGAAATTCTGGTTCAGGAATAGCCTGCGTATTTTCCTGCAAAAATTCTTTCGCTTTAGAAAAATCAAATTCGGTGTTTTCTCCCATCTCGTCTAAATCGGGGCGAATGCCGCAGCTGCTGCCTTTTACGGGAAGCGTGCCTGAAGTGCCTGGTTTTTTCATGCTTGCTCCTTAATTGCTGGTGTCTTTAAGCAATAATTTAGGATTGATGCGCGCGTTATTTAGGCTTACTGTCCAGTGCAAATGCGGGCCTGTCACTCGCCCCGTCGACCCCACCAAGCCGATTGCATCTCCTGTTTTTATTTCATCGCCTTTTTTTATATCGATACGGCTTAAATGGCAGAGCATGGTAATTAAGCCTTGGCCGTGGTCGATAAAAATCGATTTGCCATTAAAATAAAAATCCCCAACCAAAACGATCTTGCCCGCAGCAGGAGCCATAATAGGCGTGCCTGTGGGTGCGGCAATATCTAAACCGGAGTGTGGGTCGCGCGCTTCGCCATTAAAAAACCGTTTTAAACCAAAACCGCTGCTTTGTTGGCCTAAAATCGGCCAGCTCATGCCAGTAAAAGGGCGCGGGCTGCTAAAGCTTTCGTACACGGGTTTCATTTGCGCGAGTTCTTTTTGAATGCGCGCCAGCTGTTCTTTGCTGGGGTTAACATGCTTGGCTTGTACTGTTAAATACTGCTTCGGGTAAGAAAAATGCTGAATAACAAAATGCTGTGCTTGGTTATTAACTAAAACAGTAAATTTACCTTCAGGTTGTTTCAAGGGAATGCCAATTAACGCCTGCCATTGTTTTTGCGAGTTTTGCCTAAGCATCACAGGCTTTCCTTGCCAAGTGACTTTAGGAGGGGAAGCTTGTGCGCCTAAATCCAGCACAATCAAGCCACCTGGAATAAGCTGCTGTTGTGGAAAAGCATAAGTGGAAATACTGCTGCACAAAAAAGCTAAAAATAAAAAATATCGCATTTTAACGCTCGGGTTTTTCGAGGCTGTTTTGCAGCACTTGGGCAGAAATCCAGCCTTCTTTTAGTTGAGTTAAAACCATACTGCCAACAGGGACATCCTGATAAGAACGTAGCACTTGGCCATCGGGGGTTTGGGTAATGGCATAACCGCGCGCCAATACACTCAGTGGGCTGACGCTTTGCAGTAATTGCGCTTGCGTGGCCAGCAGTTGTTTTAAGCGTTGTTGTTTTTGCTTCATGCTTTGCTCTAGGCGATTGGGCACATGCACAAGAGCTTGGTGCTTATTCTGGAATTGCTTTTGCTGCGCGCGCCGAAGTAATAGTTTCAGTGCCTGTAATTTCTGCGTATGCAAATTCAGCTGATGTTTGGGATGCTGTTGATTTAATAATTGCGTAAGCGAAATCAGCCGATGCTGATGCTTTTGTTTTTGTACTTGCAATGCGCGCACTAGGCGCATTTCAAGCTGATCCAATTGCTGATTTTTTTGCTCTAAAATTCGTTTGGGTGCGCGTAGGCGTTTGCCTAAATAATGCAGCTGTTCTTGATAATAGTTGTGCACGCGTTGACGTGTGGCCAATAAGCGTGCGGCTAGCTGCTGCACTTTGTGTAGGCTTACTTGCTGGTCGCGGCTAACTAATTCCGCCGCCGCCGAGGGCGTGGGCGCGCGCAGATCGGCGACAAAATCGGCAATGGTAAAATCCACTTCGTGACCAACGGCGCTGATAATAGGCAGGCGCGAATTAAACATAGCGTGCGCCAAGGCTTCGTCGTTAAAGCACCATAAATCTTCCAGCGAGCCGCCGCCGCGCCCGACAATCAATACATCCACACTGTTGTCGCGATTGGCGCGCTCGATGGCGGCAATTAATTGTACGCAGGCTTCTTTGCCCTGCACTGGGCTTGGGTAAATCCAGACCTCGATGCAGGGATCGCGGCGTTTTAAGACCGTTAAAATATCGTGCAACGCCGCACCTGTGGCGGAAGTCACCACGCCCACGCGTTTAATAACAGCGGGTAGGGGCTTTTTATGTTCGCGGCCGAATAAGCCTTCGCGCTCTAAGCGCTCTTTAAGCTGCTGGAACGCCAGTAATAATGCGCCTTCACCTGCGGGTTTCATGCTGTCGACAATCAGCTGATAATCACCACGGCCTTCATAAAGGCTGACGCGGCCGCGCACTTCGACCAAATCGCCTTCTTTGGGCTGAAACTTCAGTAAAGCTGTGCGCGAACGGAACATAGCGCAGCGCACTTGGGCTTGGCTGTCTTTTAAGGTGAAGTACCAATGGCCGGAGGAGGGGCGGGCGAGGTTGGAGATTTCGCCCTCGACGCGCACATTGGCAAAGCTGATTTCAAGCAGCTGACGCGCGCGGGCGTTAAGCTGGCTAACGGTGAAGGTGGAATCGGGATTAAACATAAGGCTCTCAAAATCTAGGTGCTAAGAGTGCCACGAATGCCGTGCTGATGCCAGTTTAAGGAAAGTTAGGCTGGTCGAGTTTGGTGATAAAAAAAAGATAAAGACGTCTAGACATCCCTAAGAAAGCTGTCTAATGTAACCACGCTCTTGGCCTTGCGGCTAAGATCCCTCTAATTAGGTAATTTAAGGAAAGTTCTTATGAAAAAACTTATTGCTGGTGCCATTCTTGTTTCCGCTTCTTCTTTGTCTTTTGCTGCAGGCCCTGCGGGTTGTGGTCTAGGCTCAACCGTTGTTTTTCCAGATGCTAACCAATGGTGGCAACATGTTCTGGCGGCAACCACTAACGGTACTTCAGGCAACCAAACTTTTGGTATGACCTCTGGTACTTTGGGTTGTGAAGCGGCTAATGGCCCTTTGAAACTGGCTCAAGCTTTCATTGATCAAAACATGGATCAACTCGCCGCAGACACTGCTATGGGTCAAGGCGAAACTTTGGCTGCTTTGGCTGAAGTGATTGGCGTGCAAGCGCAAGACAGCGCTGCGTTCAACAAAGTAATGCAACAAAACTTTGATGCAATGTTCAGCGCTCAAGGTACTTCTGCGGATACCTACAAAGCGATGACATCTGCGATGGCCAAAGAAACTTCATTGCAAAAATATTTGGGTTAATCACCTAGCTATTTAACGCTGCTGGAGGCCAGTGGCCTCCGCTACGACAGGCGTAACGATATTTTTGATTATGCTTGTTGTGGAGGGCAGTGGCCTTTGCTACGAGCAGCGTGATGATTAAATAGATGCGTTTTTTGCATCGTAGCGGCGCCCATTGGGCGCCACTATTTTTTTCTAAATGGGCTTTTTAAGCATTGACAATGCCTTTTTTTCTTAAATTTTTTCTTTTTTTTGCTCTCACTCTATCTGCTACTTCGGCCGTTGCCTCCCCGGCTCTTGTCTCTGTGATCGATGATGAAATACTGATGCAGGTGGCGCAGCAAAAACAATGGCAGCATTTGCTGCATTACCGTACTCATCCTTTTACCTTGCGTTTTCAAAGCCAAAACGACAGCCCAAAATTCTTTTTAAGTCCAGAGGGAAAAACCTCTTTGCAGGCGGAATTGCGTGTCGATTTACAGGCTTTTTTGGCAACCGAACAAGCCGACAATGCCTCGGCGCAGTGTCGATTTCCTGCGCGTTATTTTTGGCTTAAAACGCAGTTTCCGCAGCTGCCTTTTGTCGATCAGCCGTGCAGTGAACTTACGCAGTGGCAGCAAACCTTAGCGGCGCGTTGGATTACGGTGGTCTTTCCGTCCTCGCACATTAATTCGCCGTCGTCGATGTACGGCCACACTTTTATTCGCCTAGATCGAGCCGATGAAAGCAGCAATAAACTCCTTGCCTACAGCGTGAATTTTGCTGCCAATGCCGACCCTGAAGATAACGAGTTGGTATTTAGTTATAAAGGCTTAACAGGCGGCTACCCTGGGGTGGTGTCGGTGCTGCCGTATTTTGCGAAAACCAATGAGTATTCGCACATGGAGGCGCGCGATATTTGGGAATACCGCCTTGCCTTGGACAAAACCGAAGTGGATCAATTTGTCCGCCATATTTGGGAAACCAAAGACGTTTATTTTGATTATTATTTTTTCGATGAAAACTGCTCTTATCGTTTATTGGCGTTATTGGATGCCGCGTCCGAGCGCGTCGATGCTGCCGATGATTTTTCTTTTACTGCCATGCCTGTTGATACCGTTCGTGCGCTGCAACAGCGCGGTTTGGTGGAGCAGGTAAGCTACAGGCCATCTTCGGCCAGTGAGATGGAAAATAATAGTGCGCAGGCGCGCACTCAGGTATTAAAAGCCGCTAAAAACATTATTGATACCGATGAAGACATCGCTGAATTATTGCGCGAGTTAAACCCTCAAGAGCAAGCCCAAGCGCTGGAGCTGGCTTACGCTTACGCGCGTTATTTGGCGATAAAAAAGAAACAGGACAGCCCTAAGCTGCGAGAGCGTACTATTAATGTGTTGTCGGCGCGGGCAAAGATTCGCGAAAGCGCGCATTTTGCCGCCACGCCCGAGCCTAAAGTGCGTGACGATCAAGGTCATTTAAGCAGGCGTATGAGCCTGAGCGCAGGGCGCAGTGATGGCCAGAATTTTATCGATGCGCAGTATCGCATCGCCTTCCACGATCTGATGGATTTACCCCAAGGTTTTGCTTTGGGTGCGCAAATTCAAATGGGTAAAGTAATGCTGCGTGGCTGGGAAGATGGCGCGCTGCGCTTGCAAGAATTTCAAGTGGTGGACGTGCTGTCTTTAAGCCACGACACTGATTTTCAGCGCCCCATTGCTTGGGCAGTCAGCGGCGGTTTCGAGCGTTTTATCGGTGAAAATGCCGAGCTTTATGGCTATGTAAAAGTGGCCTTTGGTAAAGCTAGAAGTACCGAGCTTGGGCGCTTTTATGCCTTGGCTGAAACCCAGCTTTTAGCCGATGATCAATTTAAAAATAAGACCCAGTTAAGCCTTGGCCCACGTTTGGGTTGGTTATGGCAGGGCGACAAAATACAGGCGCAGGTGGAAGCCAACTGGCAGGGCTTGACGCTTGTGGGCAGTACCGAGCGCCGCGAGGCCAAAGCCACGCTGGGTTACGCCCTAAGTACGAATACCCAGCTGCAATTTGCGGCCAAATATCAGGCCTTTGCCGCGCGCAACACGCACGAGCAAAATGAGTTTGGGTTGGCACTGAATTGGAGCTTTTAATGCGCGGGCTTTGGCTGCTTGCGGTCGTGCTTATCAGCGGCTGTACGTCGCTGACAACACTGTATTTTTTTCCGCAATCAATGTGGGTCGCCACGCCTGCTGAGTCTGGGCTTGATTACCAAGATCTGTATTTGCGTGCCGCCGATCATGCCGAGCTGCATGCTTGGTGGATTCCTGCGCAGGGCGAAGCGCCAGCCAGCGATACGGTCGTGCTGTATTTGCACGGTAATGCCGAAAACATTTCCAGCCACGCGCGCACGGTTTATTGGCTTGCGCACAAGGGCGTGGGCGTTCTGGCGCTGGATTATCGCGGCTTTGGTGCATCCACGGGGCAGGCGCTCTTTCCTGATGTGCTGCAAGATGTCGATGCCGCGCTTAGGTGGCTGCGCACTTGGCAAGCGGATAAAAAAATAGTGATTCTGGCGCAGAGCATAGGCACGGCCGTGGCCGTTGATTATCTTGCGAAAGCAGGTGG
>JBDKHD010000215.1:0-11731 GCA_039797885.1 Pseudomonadota bacterium | reverse complement strand
TCCAATATTTTTTGTAAGGCTATGGGATCTTTTTCAATGCCTGCCAGCTTATCCAGCATCGGCTTAATATCGGTATCTGCTTGCACCGCCAAGCTTAAAAATACACAAGCACAGATCAACCACTTTTTCATCATTTCCTTCCCAAAACTGCGCCGCCAAGCGGCATGGGTTTATTGTTACTGGCAAACAGCCACCGCTTTTTTGCGTGAGTAAACTACGACTTTATTCTGAGCAAGCCAAGATGGTGGCGAAAAATAACCGAATAAATGACAGCTTGCCCTGACCTGCATCAATCCACACGACACCCTGTTAGACGCCTGCCCATTACGGTAAACTGCCCGCCTTTCACTCGCTCCCATTAAGACGGCCATGATGCAAGATACCTACAACCCCCATGAAATTGAGCCATCCATTCAAAAACGCTGGGATAACGCCCAAGTTTTCCGCGCCGTAGTCGACAACAACAAAGAGAAGTTTTACTGCTTATCCATGTTCCCCTACCCCAGCGGCCGACTGCATATGGGGCATGTGCGTAACTACAGCATCGGCGACGTGATTTCCCGCTATCAGCGCATGCAAGGCAAAAACGTGCTGCAACCTATGGGTTGGGATGCCTTCGGTCTGCCCGCTGAAAACGCCGCTATCAAACACAAAACCGCGCCCGCCAAGTGGACAAAAGAAAACATCGCTTACATGAAAGGCCAACTGAAATCCTTGGGCTTTGGTTACGACTGGGAGCGCGAAATTGCCACCTGCGACCCCGAGTACTACCGCTGGGAGCAGTGGTTCTTTACCACCTTGATCGAAAAAGGCTTGGCCTATAAAAAAGTCGCAGCGGTGAACTGGTGCCCCAATGACCAAACCGTACTTGCTAACGAGCAAGTCATTGAAGGCTGCTGCTGGCGCTGCGACGGCCCTGTAGTACGCAAAGAAATCCCACAGTGGTTTATTAAAATCACCGCTTACGCCGAAGAACTGTTAAACGATTTAGACCAGCTCGAAGGCTGGCCAGATCAAGTCAAGGCCATGCAGCGCAACTGGATCGGCAAATCACGCGGGGTGCAACTGCGCTTTGGCTTAGAAGACCGCTCAGATGAGCTGGAGGTTTACACCACTCGCCCCGACACTTTATTAGGCGTGAGCTATGTGGCCGTGGCCGCAGGCCATCCATTGGCCACCGCCGCCGCTGCCAACAACCCCGCCTTGGCGGCCTTTATTGAAGAATGCAAAAAATCAGGCACCGCCGAAGCCGACCTCGCCACCGCCGAGAAAAAAGGCATGGCTTTGGGCTTAAATGCTGTTCACCCTTTAACGGGCAAAGCCGTACCTGTGTGGGTGGCGAACTTTGTTTTAATGGAATACGGCACAGGCGCCGTCATGGCCGTACCAGCCCACGACCAGCGCGACTTTGAATTTGCGCAAAAATACGCTTTACCTATTAACCAAGTGATTGCGCCTGCCAACGGCGAAGAAATTAACTTAAGCCAAGCCGCCTTCACCGAATACGGCACACTGGTAAATTCAGGCGAATTTAACGGCCTAGGCTTTGATGCCGCCTTCGATGCCATCGCTGCCAAACTAAGCAGCCTTGGCAAAGGCGAAATAAAGGTAAACTACCGCCTGCGCGACTGGGGCGTCAGCCGCCAGCGTTACTGGGGTGCGCCCATCCCAGTGATTCGCACCCAAGAGGGTGAAGTCAAAGCCGCACCCGCCTCTTTGCAACCTGTAATCCTGCCCACCGACGTAGTGATGGACGGCATTAACTCACCCATCAAAAACAATCCTGAATTTGAAAACACCACCTTGAACGGTGTGCCCGTGTTCCGCGAAACCGACACCTTCGACACCTTTATGGAGTCTTCTTGGTACTACGCGCGTTATTGCTCACCTAAGAGCAGCGAACACATGGTCGATCCCAAAGAAGGCAACTACTGGCTGCCCGTGGATCAATATATCGGCGGTATCGAGCACGCGATTTTGCACCTATTGTACGCGCGTTTTTTCCACAAACTGCTGCGTGACGCAGGCTTAGTACAAAGCGATGAACCGTTTAAAAACCTGCTCACCCAAGGCATGGTGTTGGCCGAAGCTTTCTACTACAGCAACGAAAATGGCGCCAAAGAATGGGTTAATCCACTGGAAGTCACCATTGAGCGCGACGATAAAGGTCGTGTCATGGGTGCCAAACGCAGCGCCGACGGTAAAGCTTTAGTCGCCGCAGGCATGAGCAAGATGTCCAAGTCCAAGAACAACGGTATCGACCCTCAGGACGCCATCGCCCAGTACGGCGCCGATATCGTGCGTCTTTACACCATGTTCGCCGCTCCTCCCGAACAAACCCTAGAATGGCTGGATTCAGGCGTGCAAGGCGCGCAGCGCTTCTTGCAACGTCTATGGCGCTTAAGCTACGACCTGCTGCAACAGGCCGACCGTGGCAGTTTGGCTGAGTTGAACAAAGACGAAAAAGACGCCTATCGCAAAGTGCATGAAACCATCGCCAAAGTCAGCGACGACATTGGCCGTCGCTACCACTTCAACACCGCCATCGCCGCCATTATGGAAGTGATGAACAGCTTGCATAAGCTCGACATGAGCCGCATAGGTGGCCGCGCCGTAATTTCTGAAGGCTTGGATGCCGTGATTCGTATGCTCTCGCCCATCACGCCACACATCACCCAAGAATTGTGGCAATCCTTTGGACATACAGGCTTTGTCGTCGATGCCAGCTGGCCCAAAGTCAACGACAGCGCCCTAGTGCGTGACAGCATCGAGATTGTGGTGCAAGTCAACGGCAAATTGCGCGGTAAAATCGAAGTACCCACCGACACCAGCAAAGAGCAAATCGAAGCCCAAGCGCACGCTGCCGTTGCCAAACAACTCGAAGGCGTTACCGTGCGTAAGGTAATAGTTGTGCCTGGCAAGCTGGTAAACATAGTGGCCAATTAAAAATCGTAGCGACACCCACTGGGCGACTTTATGGAGGCCAATGGCCTCCTGCGCGACAGGCTCTAGGCTAACCAAGGATAACTTATGCGCTTAAAAGCATTGCTTCTCTTTTCATCGTTGTTGCTTGGCGCCTGTGGCTGGCATTTGCGCGGCATCACGCCCCTGCCACCTGAATACCGCGTGCTTTATGTGCAAAGCCAAGCAGGGGCAAATTTTGATCGCCAGTTAAACCTGCAAATGACCTTCAATGACGTGGTTCTAGCCAAAGAAGCCGCCGATGCACAGGCCACGCTCAGCATTGCCCCCTTGGAGATAGAACAACGTGCGCTGTCTTTGGCCAGCACAGGTAAGATTGCCGAATACGAAATCAATGGCCGCTTGCTGGCCACGCTTAGGCGTTATGGCTCCGACCGCGAAGTGCAGATCGAGCTGCGCGCCAGACGGCGGTTAAGCAACGACATCAATAACGTGCAAGGCACAGCCAACGCCGCCACCAAGCAAATTGCGGATCTTGAAAAAGACTTGGTTGGCAAGCTGCTGCGCCGTTTACAGCACATCGACTACGCCAAAGACAGCCAACCTATTGAGGCCAAAGAAGCCGCACCGAGCTTTGAGGGTTTAAAGTGAAAATTCGCCAAGACCAGCTCGACGACACACTCAAACGTGGTTTGGCCAACGTCTATCTGGTCAGCGGTGACGACCCGCTGCTCGTGCAAGAAGCCTGTGCCAAAATTCGCTTTGCCGCACGCAAACAAGGCTTCGACGAGCGCGAAGTTTTCCATGCAGAAGCCAATTTCAATTGGACTGGCCTGCGTGAAGAAGCCAATGCCTTGTCGCTGTTTGCCAGTAGGCGCATCTTGGAAGTGCGCATTCCGACTGGCAAGCCGTCTGACAAGGGCGAAACCCTAAAAGCGCTGATTGAAAACCCCAGCCCCGACAATCTGCTGCTGCTTATTTGCCCACGCATGGACGCCAGCACACAAAAAAACGCTTGGGTCAAAGCGGTGGAAAAATCGGGCGTGCTGCTGCCTATCTGGCCGCTGGACAGCGCGCAATTTCCGTTATGGCTTAAGCATCGTTTGCAACAGACTGGGCTAAGCATGGACCCCGACGCACTGATGCTCTTTGCCCAACAATACGAAGGCAATCTCTTGGCTGCGGCGCAAGAAGTCGAGAAATTACGGCTATTAGGTGAACCGCATATCGGCCTTGAGCTGTTACAAGAAGCCACCACTCAACAAGCGCGTTTTGATGTGTTTCAGTTGGTCGAAAGCGCCATGCGTGGCTCTTTGGTTGAAACCGTACGCATGTTGCAGACGCTGCGCGCCGAAGGTACGGAAATACTGCCCTTGCTTGGCCTTACAGTGCGAAACCTGCGTCAGTTAATCCAGCTCAAGCGCAAACCCGTCACAGCAGAAGCCTTCACCAGCATGGGGATCTGGCCCAAACAGCAAGGGGCTTACCAACATGCCTTAAAAAATTTAACCTTGGCGCAACTTCATGATTGTTTGCGTAAGGCCGAGGAAGTGGATAATGCGGCAAAAGGAAATGGCGAAGATGCGTGGCGACTTATCAGTGAATTGCTTGCCATGATGACAGGAAAACTTATCGCCTAAGGAAAAAGACTGAACTGCTTGTTTTTGGACAATTCCAACCCTGCCAATTACGCCACTTTTATCAAACTGGCCTAGCTCGTGCATAAAAAACATGACAATATTTGTCACCTTTCATTTAAAAAGGCCAATTTTCTGATATTTTCCAGGAAATGCCATAATATCAAACCATAATTTACAACTGATACATCTATAGGGACGGTCATGGGTGCTGTGAATAAAGAACAAAATTCGGACTTAGTATGGGACTTACAAAAAATCAGTCAGCAGCAACGTGCTGCGGCCTTTATCCGTTTATTTGAAAATCGTTTTTGCATTTTTTCCGCCACCGTGCGCCAGCTTTACACCAATTACAGTATTTTCTTTCCCGAAGAAGCCAATCGTCAGATGGTGATTCTGCCCGACCCTTACGCCTTCCATGACACATTCAGCCATTTAAACCCTGAAGCAATACAATCTACGGGCTTGCACGTTATTCCTGGCAACCTGATCAGCAAAAAAGGCCTGTATTTGGTGATTTCGCACAAAGACAAAAACGTGCGTTCTGTACCCATTCCCTTCCAAGAAGGCATTCGTCAAATTCTACGCCGTTCCAACAACGATGACCCGTTCCTACCTGTACTGATGAAAGGCGACTTGCGCGAATTTAATAACCAAATGCCCTGTTTGCATTTAAACCGTCTGCGCTTAAGTGCTCTGACATCCTTATCAAGCTTAGAGCGCGATGGCATTCGCTCCATCATTACCGACAAACTGATGAAGCTCTATCAAGAATCCGCCACCTTCAATTTGGATTATTAATAATCCTGCTCTTGGAGCACTGCGACTTGCTCTCTTAAAGTCTGCAAGTGCTCCGACCAAAAACGCGCACTGGCAAACCACGGAAAAGCCTCTGGAAAAGCAGGGTCTTGCCAGCGCAACGCCAACCAAGCCGCATACCTCACCATGCGCAAAGTGCGCAGCAGCTCAATTAAAGGTGTCTCATGCCAAGGAAATGGCCGAAACAATTCATACCCTTGCGCAATGATTTCCAATTCACGCCTCTGCTCTTGTACCTGACCACTGAGCAGCATCCAAATATCCTGCATAGCAGGGCCTTGCAGGCAGTCGTCAAAATCCACCACATAAAGATTGTCGTCGCGCAGCAGTAAATTGCCCAAATGCAAATCACCGTGCAGGCGCAGGGTTTTGGGGCTGCCCCAACGCGCAAGCGCCAAGCGACTAAGCTCTTTAATCAGGCTTTGATAAGCCGCACGATATTCAGGCGGTAACAGGCCCGAAGCCAGAAGTTGCTCTTGCGCCGCTATGAAATCTTCCGCGCCTTGCATTTTTGGGCGGTGCTTAAAACTTTGCTGCGCCCCACACTGATGCAAGCGCGCCAACATGCGCCCTAGAAGCTCCAAATGATGATGGCTACCAAGCTCAGGCGCATGGCCGCCACGACGAGGAAAGAGCGCAAAATAAAAGCCCTGATGCTCATGCAGGGTACTCCCCTGATGCTCAAGCGGCGCAACCACAGGCACATCCTCCTCCTGCAACTCCAGCAAGAAATTCAACTCCTCCTGAATGCACGGCGCGCTCCAACGCTTAGGGCGATAAAACTTGGCAATGATCGGCTGTTCGCCTTCGATACCCACTTGGTAAACGCGGTTTTCGTAGCTGTTTAAGGGAAAAACGCGACCGTCGCTGTAAAAGCCCAGTTTTTCGACTGCATCGAGCACGCAGTCTTGGCTAAGCGAATCGTAGGGATGAGCAGAAAGTTGTGGCATAAGGCCTCCTTGCGCGCATTATGCCCATTTACGCAGCGCGCGCCAAAGCCCACACCCAAACCTGAGCCGCGCCTTGAGCTTTAAGCGCCACAGCGGCAGCGGCAGCTGTCGCTCCCGTCGTGACCACATCCTCCACCAACAACACACGCAAGCCTGCTAGATTCACCCGCCCCGCTTTTAAGCTGCGCTGACTGTTGGCCAAGCGTTGCTTACGCCCAAGCTGGCGCTGATCCTTGCCCCCAACTCGACACAACGCCTGAGCATACACTGGCAATCTATAATCCTTGGCCAGCGCGCGAGCAAAGAGCTCGGCAGGGTTAAAACCGCGTTTAAACCAATGCTTGGTCGCACTGGGCACATAAACCACCGCATCCACATCCTTGGCAAAAGGCGCGGGGCGCGATTTCATCAGCCACAGAAGCCGTGGCCACAGGTTTAAAGCATGGCGATCTTTTAAACCCAACAGCCAAAAGCTCACAGGTGGGCGATACAAGAAAGAGCAAAAAATACCATCGAAAGCAGGCGGTTGTAGCAAGCAATCTAGGCATAGGCCCCAGACTGCCAACGGCATAGCGCAACGCTCGCAACAGGGTTCAGGTACTGCCAGAGCCTCATAACAAGGCTTACACAAAAAGCCCGCCGCACCACAGGGCAAAAAACACAGCTCACACTCACCCAAAGACCAAATCCGCTGCTTAAGCTTGGTAAACATTTCACACATATTAGGCCTAAATCCCTGCTCAAAACGCCTATCGTCCTTACCTGACTTTATCCTGCCAATAGGCCAAAAGACTGGAACTTAACTTTTTTTTTGGTTAATATATAACCAATATAAGACCTTTTGCGGAGGTAACATCATGTCCATGAATATCGGCTCTACCATGGGTTCGGCTTTCACTTCGGGTAGCTACGCCATAAGCCAAGGCAACAACCAAGTACAGCGCGCCGCCCAAGACGTGGTCGATGCTACCACCAGCCGCCCTGTCGAAGGCGTAGGCGATCTGTCCAAGCCCATGACCGACCTCAAGCAGGCCGAACACCTAGTAAAAGCGGGCAGCAAGGTTATCCAAGCTGCCGATGCACAAACGGGCACTTTGCTCGACATCATGGCCTAAAGGAGCAAGAGCGTTATGCAAGTTTCTCCTGTCAGCATCAGCAGCCTAGTGCCCACATCTGGCACTATCGCCAGCGTGTTGCCCAAAGACGGTGAGCTGCCTGTAAACGCTCTGCTTGCCCCTGTTGAAGAAGTCGATTACAGCGCGCCTTCTCGCCCAAGCAACACCGAGCCAGACACCTACGAATACTTGGCTCAGCCCAAACAAAGCAAAAAAGATCTGTTCACTTTGATCAAAGCGGAAGAAGAGCAAGACGCCCAAGATACGCGCGCCGAGCAAAACGCTTTCAGCCAAGAAGAACAAGAGTTGTCCGCCAAAGACAAAAAAGCCTCGGCTTCGGCCTTACAAAGCGCACAAGGCGAAGCCGATAGCAAAGTGCTACGAGAGCTAAAAAACCGCGATAAAGAAGTACGCAGCCACGAGCAAGCGCATATGAGTCGCGGCGGTGGGCACACGGGCAGTGCCAGCTTTACCTTCCAAACAGGCCCAGATGGTGAACGCTATGCCGTGGGCGGCGAAGTGCCTGTCGATCTCAGTGAAATCAAAGACGACCCGCAAGCCACCCTTGAAAAAATGGCGCAAGTCCAGCAAGCCGCACTGGCTCCTGCTGAACCCTCTGGGCAAGACCGCCAAGTAGCCGCCAAAGCTGGGCAAATTGCCGCACGCGCCATGAATGAGCTGGCCGAAGAAAAACGTGCTGCGCGCGAAGAAATCCTACAAGCGCGTGAAATAGATGCGGCCAAAGCCAAAGAAGAGCTAGAAAAAGCCAAAAAAGAGCAAAAAAAGGCCGATGAAAAGGCCGATGAAAAGGCCGACAACGATGAGCTTGTCAGTACTGCCGAGCGTTTTTCCGAATACAACGCCCGCACGCAACGCATCAACCAAACCCTGCTGGAATTGAGCATGCCGCATCAACCCAGCGCAGGTCAGCTGTTAAACCAAATTATCTAAGGCGCTGTTTGCTGGCGCTTATTCCCTGCTTTGTCTTCTGCGATCAGCTGCCACGCCGCGCCTTTAGCCGCCGCGCAGTCGATACGAAAATGCCCTGAATACACCAGTTCGCCTTGGCATTTATCACTGCCTCTTTGCAGCCACACCGCTTTCACGCCCATGCCGTCGTCGTACACCATTCCCTCTAACACGGCGCCCGAATCAGACCATTTCACAAAATCGAGTACAGGCGCCTCGTTATCTGGAAAGCTGGATTTATCCTTGGGGTCGGTGCCTGCTTTGCGCTCAATGTCATTGCTAAAACCATCGCCGTCCATATCGGGATCGGAGTTATCGCCTACGCCATCGCCGTCCATGTCGGCCCACTCTTTTAGGTCGCGCGGGAAGGCATCCTGTGCATTGGGCACGCCATCGCCGTCCATGTCGTCGTCTAAGGCATCAGGAATGCCGTCTTTATCCAAATCAGGTGGGGTGGAGTTTTTATCGCGCGGATCAAACCCCAATTTTTTCTCGTAATCGTTATTGATACCGTCACCGTCTACGTCAGGATCGGAATTATCACCCACGCCATCGCCATCCAAATCCGCCCACTCTTGTGGGTCGCGAGGGAAAGCATCTTGCGCATTGGCTACACCATCACCATCCATATCTTCGTCTAGGGCATCAGGAATGCCATCACCGTCTAAGTCTGGCGGGGTGGACTTAGGATCGCGCGGGTTAAAGCCCAGCTTAACTTCATCTTCGTTACTGATGCCATCACCGTCGATATCGGGGTCGGAATTATCGCCCAAGCCATCGCCGTCCATATCCGCCCACTCTTGTGGATCGCGCAGGAAAGCATCTTGGGCATTGGCTACGCCATCGCCGTCCATATCGTCATCGAGCGCATCAGGAATGCCATCACCGTCTATATCCGAGGGCACAGATTTCTTATCTCTTGGATTAAAACCCAGCTGAGTTTCGTAATCGTTTTTAATGCCGTCACCATCTATGTCGGGGTCGGAATTATCGCCTAGGCCATCGCCGTCCATATCCGCCCACTCATTAGAATCGCGTGGGAAGCGGTCTTGGCTGTTGTTTACGCCATCGCCGTCCATATCGTCATCGAGCGCATCGGGAATACCATCTTTATCCAAATCAGGTGGTGTGGAGTTTTTATTGCGCGGATCAAAGCCCAATTTAACTTCGTAAGCGTTATTGATGCCGTCACCATCGACATCGACATCGGAATTATCGCCTATGCCATCGCCGTCGAGGTCGGCCCATTCGGTAATCTCCAAAGGAAAGGCGTCTTGGTTATTTTTGATGCCGTCTCCATCGATATCATCGTCAAATACATCAGGAATGCCGTCGCCATCGGTGTCGGCTGGGCTTGAGCTTTTGTCACGAGAGTCAAAGCCTAAGCGCGCCTCATAGTCGTTGCTGATGCCATCGCCGTCGATGTCGTTATCGAGGTAGTCGGGAATGCCATCGCCATCCATATCAGCGGTTTTAAAGCTGTCGATGGTGCTCGCTGGCGTCGTAGTGGCGGCTGAGGTTTGAGCCAAAGCCGTGCCGCTTGGTAGAGCCAAAAGCAGCACCGCAGTCAGTGCAGAGGGAAATATCAGTTTCATTGTTTTTATTATGTCTTTGAAAGAAAGGGGCTAGTTGATTTGGCACTGTATGCCACGGTTTTTACTGTCCACCAAAATGCCCGCTATATCCTTACCGTTATCGGGGCGCAACAATAAATAACCCTTAGAGCAAAAAGCAACCTTGCCCGATGGTTTTGGTGAAATTTTTATCTCTTGCTCTAGGCGCAAATCCAGCAAACGAAACTCGTCCACCAGCGCACTATCGGCTGGGATGGAGTGACGCAGGTAGCCGTAATATTCCAGCGCCAGCACCGCCACTATCACCCCCAACACAAAGCCTATGGCCACAGGTTTCGTTAGATCTTTTTTCTCATTTGTCATCGGTATTTCCCCAAGCAGGCAGCAAAGTCTGAGACAACCCCAGCTGCTGTAAAATGCGCGCCACCACAAAGTCGATTAAATCTTGCACGCTTTTAGGCTGGTGATAAAAGCCTGGGCTGGCTGGCAGAATCACCGCGCCCATCTGCGTGAGTTTGAGCATGTTCTCCAAATGAATTTGCGAATACGGCATTTCGCGTACCAGCAAAAGCAATTTTTTACGTTCTTTTAAGGCAACATCGGCGGCGCGCTCGATCAAGTTATCGCTGGCACCTGTGGCAATCGCCGACAGCGTCCCCGTACTGCATGGGCACACCACCAACGCCCCCGTTTGCCCCGAACCCGACGCCCAAGGTGCTAGCCAATCTTCACGACCAAAGACACGCAAGCGCTCCTCGTCCACCTGAAAATGCGTACGCAAAAACTGCGCTTGCGCTTGCACTTGCGCAGGTACGGCTAAATTGGCCTCGGTGGCCAGCACCAAGAGCGCGGCTTTGGAGATCAATACATCCACGTTTTGCCCTTGCGCCAGCAGCACCTCAATCAAGCGCAAGGCATAGAGGCTGCCCGATGCGCCCGTTATGGCAACAGCAATACGGCTCATGCCTTGGCCTCAAGCGCCTGCACCAAACGCCTTGGCATGTTGGCAAAGCCACCGTTGGACATCACCACCACTTGATCGCCTGGGCGCACCGCGTTGACCACCGCTGCAATCAGCTCGTCGTGCTGGGTAAAAGCCAGCCCCGGCCTCGCACTGGCCTTAGCCACCTCGGCCAAGGACCAGCGAATATTGTCAGGCTGGAACCAAAAAGCTTGGTCGGCCAGAGCCACACTCTGTGCCAGCTCCTCTTTATGCGTACCCAGCTTCATGGTGTTGGAGCGCGGCTCCAGCACGGCAAAGAGGCGCGCATCGGGGTTTTGTTTGCGCAAACGCTGGTGCGCGCCATCTAAGGTGGTGGCAATGGCGGTGGGGTGATGGGCGAAGTCGTCAAAGACTTGCACGCCTGCGGCCTCGCCCACTTTTTCCATACGGCGCTTGACGCTGTGAAAGCTCTCCAGCGCTTGCGCGGCGATATCAGGCGCGACACCCACATGGTGCGCGCAAGCAATAGCGGCGATGGCGTTTTTGACGTTATGCACGCCCGTCAGCCCCCAATTCACCTGGATTTTGTACTCGCTGTGATTGCGGCAGAAGGCAAAGGCCGAGCCGTCTTCGGCCTTCAAGGACCAGTGCCAATCGGCGTCATCCGATGCCCCTGTGCGCTTCACGCTCGACCACAAGCCCTGCTTGAGCACGCGCTCCAGCGCTTCTTCGCCTTCTGGCAAAACGATCTGACCGTTGGCAGGAACGAGGCGCACTAAGTGGTGGAATTGGCGCTCGATGG
>JBDKHD010000214.1:0-6267 GCA_039797885.1 Pseudomonadota bacterium | reverse complement strand
TTGTTGGCAAGATAAGCAATAAAGGGGGTTTCTTCTTCGCTCAGTTCGCGGCTCATGCCCAATGCATAAAACTGGCTGCGGCCGTTGTAGGTGCTGTAGGCAAAGCGGGCAAATTCGGCACGACGCCAAGTCGGGTAGTCCTCAAGCAGCTCTTCAATTTCATCCAGCTCCAGCTCCTCATCGGCCTCAGGCAGTAGCTCTTGGTATTTGGGTTCGGTCATCAGACGCCCCAAAATGGCTTGCAGTTGCTCGGTGTCGTTCAGCGCATGGATGAGCAAGTTTTTTAGGCGCAGTGCTGCGCTTTCATCGATGCGACCTGGTTCATTTTGCAGGGTTAAATCGGCATCGGCATAGCGGGCATCGTCGCTGGCGTGGGCGGCTACAACATCGGCGGTGGCTTGAATCAGCTCACTGAGGTTCGGGGCGCGATAGCCCACGGAGTAGGTCATGCACTCGCCTTGGGCAATACCCCAGTGAGCGATTTTGGGCGGCAAATACAGCATGTCGCCAGGATTTAAAACATAGCTGGCGCTTTGTTCGAAATTTTCCAGCAAACGAATCTTTAACCCTTTAACGGACTGAGTATTTTCATCGCACATTTGGCCTAAACGCCATTCGCGTTGACCTTCGGCTTGCAGCAAAAACACATCGTACTGGTCGTAATGTGGGCCTACCGAGCCGCCGTTGACGGCGTAGCTGATCATCAAATCGTCTACGCGCCAGCTGGGGATAAAGCGGAAATGATCGAGCAGGTCAGCGGCTTCAGGAATCCAGTGATCCACAGCTTGAATCAGCAACGTCCATTTTTCAGCGGGCAGGTCGCGGAAGGAGTCTTCGCTGAAGGGGCCAATGCCCACTTGCCAAGGTTCGTCGGGGCCTTCTTCTTGCACTATGCGACTTTCGATTTCATCTTCAAGGCTTAAACCCGCCAGCTCTTCTTTGCTTAGCAGCGGTTTGAAATTGGGCCAAGCGTTGCGAATCAATACGGGTTTTTTGTGCCAGTAATCGCGTAAAAACTCTTCAACAGTAAGATGACCAAGAACGTGCATAGTGAGGCTCGCAGGTAAGTAGAGGATGCGGGGCGCACGCGCCCCGAGGGTGCGCCATTATACGTTAGCGGCTTGCGCTTGCGCGTTACCCACATAGGTAGAGGGGGTGAGGGCGCCAAGCTCGGCTTTAACTTGTGCGGGCAGTTCCAAAGAGGCAATAAAATCCTGCATAGCTTCTTTGGTGATGGCCTTGCCACGAGTGAACTCTTTGAGCTTTTCGTAAGGCTTTTCAATGCCGTAGCGACGCATCACGGTTTGAATAGGCTCGGCCAGCACTTCCCAAGCTTGGTTTAAATCTTCAGCAATGCGAACTTCGTTGACTTGCAGCTTGCTGATGCCTTTGAGTGCGGCCTGATAGGCGATCAGGCTGTAGCCAAAACCTACGCCCATGTTGCGCAGAACGGTGGAGTCGGTAAGGTCACGCTGCCAACGTGAAATGGGCAGCTTGCTCGCTAGGTGTTGCATCACGGCATTGGCCAAACCGAGGTTGCCTTCGGAGTTTTCAAAGTCGATGGGGTTCACTTTGTGCGGCATGGTGGAGGAGCCGACTTCACCTGCAATGGTGCGCTGTTTGAAATAGCCCAAAGAAATGTAGCCCCAGACGTCGCGGTTAAAGTCGATAAGGATGGTATTAAAGCGTGCGACGGCGTCAAACAGCTCGGCAATATAGTCGTGCGGCTCGATCTGGGTGGTGTAGGGGTTAAAGGATAAGCCCAGCGAGGCAATAAAATTTTGGGCATTGGCCTGCCAGTCGATGCTGGGATAAGCGCTTAAATGGGCGTTGTAGTTGCCCACAGCGCCGTTGATTTTACCGAGCAATTCCACCGCTTGGATTTGCTTGATTTGGCGCTCCAAACGATAGACCACGTTGGCCATTTCTTTGCCTAGGGTGGTGGGGGAAGCAGTTTGGCCATGAGTGCGCGACAGCATGGGGACACCCGCGTTGTCGTGCGCCAATTTGCGCATTTGGTCGGCGATTTTTTGCATAACAGGCAACAGGCTATCGCGTCCTGCTTTGAGTATCAGGCCATGCGACAGGTTATTGATGTCTTCGGAGGTGCAGGCAAAGTGTACAAATTCATTAACGGCCATAAGCTCGGCGTTGCCTGCGATTTTCTCTTTGAGGAAGTATTCCACCGCTTTGACGTCGTGGTTGGTGGTGGCCTCGATGGCTTTGACGCGCAGCGCATCTTTTTCGTTGAACTGAGCCACGATGTTATCGAGCAGTTCGCAGGCTTGTTGGCTGAAAGCAGGCACTTCGGTAATCTGAGGGTGTGCGGCCAAATGCTGCAACCAACGTACTTCCACCTCCACGCGGGCGCGGATGAGGCCCATTTCAGAAAAAACAGGGCGCAGGTCGGTGGTTTTGCTGCCGTAACGGCCATCAAGTGGGGAAACGGCGGTCAGGGCAAAAATGTCCATAGGGTTGGCAGTGGTCATGGCAACTCTCAATCTGTTTAGGTCAATGAAAAGAAGGCGCGCATTGTAGCCGAATCTTTGCCGCAAGGCATTAACGCTGGCTGATTGCGCCTTTGTTGATGCCCTCAAAGGCTTGCACTTTGACTTGCGCCTTGGGGTATTGGTTTTTAATTTCTTGCGCTAAATGCTCGGCAATAAACTCCACCGTAGTGTCGGTGTGCATCAGGTAGCAGATTTTGGCAGGTAGGCTTAGGGTAAAGCGTCCTTGGCAAGCCTCGTAAGCAAAGTCGATCTGGCTGGCGTTTTGCGTTTGAATGTCATCGCTTAGGCCCAAGTAAATATCCGCCCAGCGCTTGGCCCAGTATGCTTCTTGCTCGTAAGCACGCTTGTCGTCGAGCCAAATGTGCAGGCGCGAACGGTGGCCGTGAGCAATGCGCTGGCAATTCCCTGCGTGTTTCTTCAGGCCGTGACTGTAGTGGTAATACGCGCCCTCGATCTGCTCGGGCTCAAAGCTCAGGGTAAGCTTGGCAACATTGACAGGAAAATGCCCCAAAAGCTGCGCCTTGCACCATGCGGCCACGCTTTGGGCATCGATTAAAGCCGCGTCTACCAAGGCCACCGCCTGCACGGGCGCACTCATGCGTATGGGTTCGCCACTATTGAGCGTAAAAGTGAAATCGATACGATCTTGGGCGATCTGATAGCTTAATGCGGGGTGCTGAATGGGCAGCAACAGGCGATGATCGAGCTCATCATCCAGCCAATTGCGCAGTGTTTTCTTCACGATGCCGAAATCGCAGAGCATGCCTTCGTCATCAAGTGCACCATCGAGCAAGGCCGAGGCCAGCCAAGTTTCACCTACTAGGCCGCGCTCGTGGTCTAGGTAACTGAAATCGACGTTGGTGAGCTGATTGACGAAAAGCTGCATGAGGTAAACCAGAAAAAGAAAAACCCGCGCAGTGTAACGGATGCTTGCGGCTTTGTCTTTGCTGGTTGAACTCAATCCCTTTGGCTTTTGTCTACGCAGGCGAAAAAGCCTGTTATGATGGGCGCCATTTTTTACCCTTTGGGCAGCAATAAGGTTTTTATGCGTAATTACAAAGCTCTGAGTTTAGTCTTACTGTCTGTATTGGGCCTAGGCGCATGCAGCAGCGGCGGTTCGTCCACTAGGGCGACAACGGTTCCTGTTTATGTGGCGGTTAGCCAGCAAGACGCGGCGGATATTTTAGTGCGCAGCTCTACTGTGCTAAGTAACGGCCTGCTGGAAGAAGAAAAAGACGGCCGCGTGAAATTCGCTCAGGCGATGACCGATAAAAACGGCCGAGCTCAGGTGCAGGTGCCTTTGCTTAAAATGCAATATTTCCATGCCGTGCAGCGCGATGCCGACCTAAGCCTTGGCCGCGTTGCCAGCACAGTGCAGTGTCAATGGGCAACAGGTTGTACGCTGGCAGGAGAGACTCTGGCCTTAGGCAGTACTTTGACCATGCCTATTTCATGGCGCTCGGTGGCCTTTGATTTAAATAAAAATGAAGTTATCCAAATTACCGCTTTTACCGATTTGGCAGCGGCTTTAGCTCAGGCGTATTTTTACAGCGAAGACAGCAAAGAATGGCAAGCCACGGGCTATTATTCTCAATACTCGGTAGAGCAGAGTATTTCGCAAGTTTCTAAACTCTTTGGTCTGTTGAATGTTCAGGCTTCCGCGCCTACGAATTTAGCGCGCATTAATTCGTTAAGTACAAAGGAAAGCGTTAAAGCCAAGGACGCCATTCGTTATGGCGCACTCTTGGCGGCATGGCAGTATTTGGCTTTGGCCGATGCGCAATTTACTACAAAGGCAGTGGCGGAATTAAATCAAAACCAAGGCCGAATTTATCAAAAAAGCAGTACGGCAACGCTGACCTTAGAAAACCTTTATAGTTTGGCTAAAGATAATTTAAATGCACTGACAATTAAAAATGCCGAGGTAAAAGCACTGGCGGATGAAGTCGCTCAGGGCTTGGCTTCAGAAATAGCTAATTTTGAGGTGGATAAGCTCACACAGGTTACCCCTGAGCCATTAGTGAGCCTAATTGGCCAAAGCAACTATGACAACTTTAAATTAGGCATCGAGCGCACCAAGAACTTTGTTAAAGAGTTGCGCGAAGATTATTTAAACGAAGATTTTTTTGCTGAAGGCTATCAAGATAAGCTCAAGGCTTATCGTGATTTTCTGCAAATGGTCGATAATAAAAACAAAGCCGATTTCTCTAAAATCGCTGCGATGCAAAATGATTTGCAAACGCTCTATGTGAGTTTTATTGGATCAGGCCAGTGCGATATTACGGCTTATTCTTGGCTAAAATCTTGCAGCAGTGAGGGAACGAGCCTGGTGCTAACCACCACGCAAGATGGCAGCATTAAAATCAGCCAAGCTCAGGCTGCCAGTAGCGCACAGGCCGTGGATATTTTAATCGAGGGCGAGTTTGTCAGCGGTGATTTAAAGCTGACGCTTAAACACAGCTATAAGCCCAATACCACGCCGCAAGAAATCAATCTGCCTTCTGGGTTGCGTCTTTTTTATGATCGTAATACGGCTACGGTTTTAGTGGACGAACCTTTGTCTTTTGAAATTCGCTGGATGGACTTTTTATTAGAAGACATTAATTCTCAGGCTTCGTTGGCGGGCAGTTTGAATTTGTTTTACCGTGGTGTCGCCCCCGAAGGCCAAAATCGCCATTTTAATGTCGAGCGCTTTATTGTCAGCAGTTTGGTGACAGAAAAAGAAAACGGCGAAGTTAAGAATCGCAATTCCTTTATTGTCGATGCCAAAAGCAAAAACAGCAAAAGCTATTACGGCAGCGAAAAATACGGACGTTTTAATGGCTTCTTTACTGAAACCGCAGGAGCCGATGCCAGCCTAAACGATTGGGTGACTTATCAGTTGGGTGAAGAAAGCATCGATAAAATCACCGTAGAGTATTTTGATTTTATTGTGAAAAATACCGAGCACAAACGCTATCGTTTTTATCCCACCGTTTGGCGTCAAGATACACAAGACATCAATAAAAATGGCAATTATTCTGAAGAAGTAGCCACTTACGATATGGCAATTTGCCAAATGGAAAATGGCGCTGTAAAAGAATGCAGCCCCAAACAACGTTTTTACGGTGAGCGCAAACGTCATCAGGCTGTCAATGAATTATGGAAAGCGGGTGAGTTTTCACGCTTTGCCGTGCCCTTTAAAGGCGAGTATTTTGTGGCCTGGCCTGCGGCAAGTGATGCTCAGGGCTGTTACCAATTAAATACCTTGGAGGCGTCTGGTTCGTTGTCGGCGCAGTTATTAAGCCCTACGGTATTAGGATTAAGTTCGCTGCGCTTTACCACCGAAGTCGTGCTTAAAGATCAGCCCAAAACCACGCTGGATTTACTGATCAGTGCCCCCACACAGGCGCGCTATAACATCACGGCGGCACTGTCGCACAATTACAGCGCGTTAAATCAAGAAGATCTGTATTTAGGCACAGGTGCAAACTTAAATCGCCTGTATTTAAACTACAACACCGACTCCGATTTCAAACGCATGGGCAGCCTAAGCGCCTATAAAAGTGGCGTGGAATTAACCGCAGGCAGCAAAGAAGCAGGCGAAATTATTTCAGGTTTAAATCAAAGCTACAGCAGCCTTACCCATAAATTTATTCGTGGCGCCGACGGCTACGATCAGCTTTGTGTTTTAAGTCCCGCCATGCCCAGCGCCACCCCCACAGTGGATGAAAACGCCGCTGTTTACAGCCTAAGTTTCCGTGGCGTGGTCTACGGC
>JBDKHD010000213.1:0-14483 GCA_039797885.1 Pseudomonadota bacterium | reverse complement strand
TTTTGCGCGCCAATTTAGGCTCATTGGTGACGGGCGACGAAGTGGTGTTTCGCCCAAGCAGTGAGGTCGATGGCGTTCTGACTGGGGTTATAGAGGCTGTCTTGGAGCGCCGTAGCGAGCTATCACGCCCCAATCCTTACAATGAAATTAAGCCCGTGGCGGCCAATATCGACAGTATTGTGCTGGTGATTGCGCCTGAGCCTGAGGCGCATGTGAATTTAATCGACCGCTATTTGGTGGCGGCCGAAAATTGCCACATAGAGCCTTTGCTGCTGCTAAATAAAACCGACCTGTTGGATGAAAACAACCATGGGCGTTTTTATGCACTCTTGGCGCATTACGAGGCGTTGGGCTATCGCACTTTGAGCGTCAGCAGTAAAAATCAGCAGCATTTGGCGGAGCTAAAAGCGTTTTTAAATGGCCGCACCAGCGTGTTTGTTGGGCAGTCTGGGGTGGGTAAATCCTCACTGATTGCGGCCTTGCTGCCAGGCACGGAGCTGAAGGTTGGGGCTTTGTCGGAGAACACCCGCAAGGGCAAGCACACCACCACTACGGCGCGCCTGTATCATTTTCCAAGCGGCGGGCATTTGATTGACTCCCCAGGAATCCGTGAGTTCGGCCTGTGGCATATGAGCGCCAGCGACGTGCTTTACGGTTTTCGTGAACTGCGCGCGTTGGAAGGCTATTGCCGTTTTCGTGATTGTGCGCACGAGGCCGAGCCTGGCTGTGCTTTTTCGCAGGCGGTCAAAAATGGCGAAGTTAAGGCCGAGCGTTTTGACAGCTTTAAACGTATTGTAAAAACCCTGAGCGAATTGAAATGAAACACGCAGAGCTTTTTACCAGCCAAGTGGTGCGTAAGCTGGATCATTATCTGATGGAGCACGAAGACATTACGGCTTTTGCTCTGATGCAGCGTGCGGCGCAAGCGGCGTTTTCTACGGTGCTTAAACTTTGGCCCAATGCTCAGCGCTTGCTGGTGGTGGCAGGGACGGGCAACAACGGTGGCGATGCTTGGCTTGTGGCCAAGCTGGCCAAAGACAGCGGTTTTGCGGTGCAGCTCTATTACTTGGGTGATCCAAAAAGCCCAGAGGCGCAGCAGGCAAAGCGGGCTGCCTTGGCCGCAGGTGTTGCGGCGCAGCCTTTTACGGGTGTGCTGGCCGAGGCCGATTTGATCGTCGATGGTCTGTTTGGCATTGGTGCAACAGGCGAGGTGCAAGGGCAGGCGGCGGCTTTAATTTCAGTTATGAATGCCCATGGAGCGCCAATTTTTGCTTTGGATGTGCCTTCAGGTTTGAATGCCGACACGGGCGCTGTGTTGGGCGTGGCGGTAAAAGCGCACACGACCTTGGCCTTTGTCGCCTACAAGCAGGGAGCGTTTACACTCGATGGCCCAGACCATTGCGGGCAATTGCTGCTTGCCGACTTGCAGGCCAAACCGTATTACGGCCATTTTCCCGCCAGTGCGCTTGCTATCAGCTCAGGCCTGCTCAATGAGCGTGGTTATGGCTTGCCCCCTAGAAAAGTCAACAGCCACAAAGGCTTGTTTGGCCATGTTCTGATGGTGGGCGGTGATTTAGGCATGGGCGGCGCACTGAGCTTGGCGGTGGAGTCTTGTTTGCGCAGTGGTGCAGGCTTGGTCAGCTGTGCCACTCGTGCCGATCATGTGCCTGTGATTCTTGCGCGCACACCCGAAGCGATGGTGCGAGCGGTGCGCTCGGCGCTAGAAGCCAGTGATTGGATTGAAAAAGCGTCCGTGTTAGCCATAGGGCCAGGGCTTGGTCAAGGCAGCTGGGCGCAATTGTTGTTGCAGGCGGTGCTTAGTAGCAACAAACCCGTGGTACTGGATGCCGATGCGTTAAATCTTTTGGCTCAGCCTGCATGGCAGCACAGCTTTAGCGAGCGCGAAGTGGTGCTCACGCCGCATCCAGTCGAAGCCGCACGCTTGCTTGGCGTTAGTACCCAAGAGGTGCAGCAGGATCGTTTTGCCGCCGCACGCGCCTTGGCGCAAAAATATCAGGCGGTAGTGGTATTAAAAGGCTGCGGCTCGCTTATCGCGCGGCCACAACAAGACGCTGTGGCTTTGTGCCGTGCGGGCAACGCCGGCATGAGCACGGGCGGTATGGGCGATGTGCTCACGGGCATAGTGGCAGGCCTTATGGCGCAAGGCTTAAATGCGTGGCAGGCCGCGTGTTTGGCGGTGTGCGTGCATGGTGAAGCAGGGGACACAGGCGCGCAAAAGAACGGCAGTCGTGGTATGTTAGCCAGCGATTTAGCCCCCTATGTGCAGGAACTTCTCAACTGATGCAACTCTCTTTGTACGGCGAAGAGGCCATGCTGGCCTTTGCCAAAGCCTTAGCCCCGATTTTTGCGCGTGGCGGTTTGGTTTTTTTAGAAGGGACGCTCGGTGCAGGTAAAACCACCTTCAGCCGTGGTTTGATTCAGGCTTTAGGTCATATTGGCGCGGTAAAAAGCCCCACCTACACCTTGGTCGAAGACTATGACTTAGGCGGCTTAAAGGTCTGTCACTTCGATTTATATCGTTTGGCCAGCCCTGAGGAGCTGGAGTTTATCGGCATCCGCGATTACCTCGATCAACAAGCCTTGTGTTTGGTGGAATGGGCAGAAAAAGGTGCTGGGGTCTTACCTAGCCCCGATTTAGTTCTTAAAATTAACGATTTAGGTGCAGGGCGAGAGCTGAAATTCAGTGCCCATACCGAGAAAGGCCAACAATGGGCGCAAGACATAGCGCGCCTTATTCAACAGTGGAAAAGTGCATGAAGTGGAGTATTAGCCTCGTTTTTTCTTTTCTGGCGATCACGTCCTATGCGCAAGACGTCAAAGAAGTGCGGTTGTGGACGGATGAAAATGGCCAAACCACCCTCGTCTTTGATATGAACGCAGGGCCTATTGATTACCGCATTTTTGAGCTGCAATCGCCGCCGCGATTGGTGGTGGATATCAGCAACACCAAGCTTGCCACCGACTTGGATAAGCTCAAGCTGAACGACTCTGCCATCTCCAGCATACGCAGCGGAACGCAAAACCAAACGGATTTGCGCGTGGTGCTGGATTTAAGGCAAAAAATTGATTTTAAAACCTCCACCTTGCCACCCAATGAGCTGTACGGTTATCGCTTGGTGTTCAATATTGCGCCTAAAAGCGGCAAGGTTTCTGAACCGCAGCCCGTCAAACAAGCCGACCAATACAATGGCAGCGATCGTGATGTGGTGATTGCCATTGATGCTGGCCACGGTGGTGAAGACCCAGGAGCCATCGGGCCTGGACGCATTATGGAAAAGCATGTGGTGCTGGCTATTGCGCGTGAGTTGAAAAAACGGCTAGAGCAAGAAAAAGGCTACCGCGTACACATGGTGCGCTCCACCGATTATTACCTGAGCTTGGCGGGGCGCGTGCGCAGCGCCATGCAAGCCAAGGCAGACTTCTTTATTTCCATTCATGCCGATGCCTTTAACAACCCTCGGGCGCATGGTGGCTCGGTCTTTACCTTGTCGCAGCGCGGCGCGTCTTCGGCCGAGGCTCGTTTTATTGCCGAGAAAGAAAACCGGTCGGACATGATCGGTGGTATCGATTTGGCTGATAAAGACGACATGCTGGCTAAAACCTTATTCGACCTGACCATGACCAATAAGCAAAAAGAGAGTGACACTTTAGGTAAATCGGTGCTGCGTGAGATGGGCGGCATCACGGCTTTGCATAAAAATCATGTCGAAGAAGCCGCTTTTGCGGTGCTGAAATCCCCTGGTACTCCTGCGATTTTGGTCGAGACGGGTTTTATCTCAAACCCCGCAGAAGCTCGTCGTCTATCCAGCCCTGCGCATCAGAAAAAGGTGGCGGAGGCCATCTTTAAAGGGCTGAACAAATACGTGCAGAAAAACCCACCTCAAGGCACGCTGATCGCCTCCAAAAAGCAGGGCAAGAATGTCTAAAATTCACCTGCTTTCCCCACGTCTTGCCAACCAAATTGCCGCAGGCGAAGTGGTCGAGCGCCCCGCCAACATAGTCAAAGAGCTGGTAGAAAACTCTTTGGACGCCCAAGCCACGCGCATCGACATTGAAGCAGAGCAAGGTGGCGTGAGCCTATTGCGCATCCGTGATGATGGCCTTGGCATAGAGCAGGATGATTTGGCTTTGGCCTTAAGCCGCCACGCCACCAGTAAAATTTTAAGCTTGGACGATTTAGAGGCCGTAGCCAGTCTAGGCTTTCGCGGCGAAGCGCTGGCCAGTATCAGCTCGGTCAGCCGTTTGACGCTCATCTCACGCGCCCAGGGTGCCGATGAGGCTTTTACTGTCGAAGCCGAAGGCCGCGATATGGCCACGCACATCCGCCCTGCCGCGCACCCGCAAGGCACGACGCTTGAAGTGCGCGATTTATTTTTTAATACGCCTGCGCGCCGCAAGTTTTTACGCAGCGAAAAAACCGAGTTTGGCCATTTAGAAGAATATTTTAAACGTCTAGCCTTAAGCCGCTACGACGTGGCCTTTAGCTTGCGCCATAACGGTAAAACGCTGCATCAGCTGCGCGCTGCACCCACGGTACTGGAGCAAGAAAAACGCGTCGCCAGCCTGCTTAGCGCTGAGTTTATGCAAAGTGCCGTGCGCATCGACAGTGCGGCGGTGGGGCTGACCTTAACGGGCTGGGTGGGGCTTCCGACCTTTTCGCGCTCGGCGACAGATATGCAGTATTTCTTTGTAAACAATCGCGTGGTGCGCGACAAGCTGGTGGTGCATGCCATCAAGCAAGCCTATCGCGATGTGCTCTACCACGGCCGCCACCCAGCTTTTGTACTTTATCTGACGCTCGACCCTAAGCTTGTTGATGTGAACGTGCATCCGACCAAGCACGAAGTACGTTTCCGCGATGGCCGTTTGGTGCACGATTACCTATTTCGCACTTTGCACCATGCCTTGGGCGAGGTGCGCCCGCAGGATAACCTACAAGGCAGCTCACCCTATGCGTTAAACGTGCAAACGCCTGCGCCACAAGGAGTCGATGCGGGAGAGTTTAAAGAGCAAGTGCGGCTGAACTGGCAAACGCCTTCGCCTGAGTACACCCAGGAGCTTGGCGCGGCCTATCGGCAAGGGAGTGAGTTTTATCAAGAGCGCCCCAGTGCGCAGGCGATCCAAGGCCAAATGCAAGCTTTTAGCGCCATGAGCAAGCCTCTTGCGCTGCCTGAGTCGAACCAAGCGGATTTGCCGCCCTTGGGCTTTGCGATCGCGCAGTTGCATGGCATTTATATCTTGGCGCAAAACGCTCAGGGCATGGTGCTGGTGGACATGCATGCCGCGCACGAGCGCATTACTTATGAACGCTTAAAGACCGCCCTAGATGGGCAGCAAGTGGTGAGCCAGCCGCTACTCGTACCTGCGACCATGAACGTCAGCGAAGCTCAGGCCGACTGTGCGGACGAATATCAAAACGAGTTTTTAGCCTTGGGCGTGGAGCTGGCGCGCGCAGGCCCTGAAAGCCTGCTGGTTCGGCGGATTCCCGTGTTGCTGCAAAACGCCAACGTACCCGAGTTGATCAGCGCCATGCTCAGTGATTTTCTGGAGTTTGGTGCGTCCGATCGCCTTCAGGCCAGACGCAATGAGCTATTGGGCACTATGGCTTGCCACGGCTCGGTGCGCGCCAACAGACGTCTAAGTATTCCTGAGATGAACGCGCTGCTGCGCGATATGGAAGCCACCGAGCGCAGCGGCCAATGCAATCATGGCCGCCCCACTTGGACACTGCTTAGCCTCGCCGAGCTGGATAAGCTGTTTTTGCGCGGGCGCTAGATCAGCGCGTCGTAGACCTTACTGAAGCTGGATTCTTCGTTGATATTGATGGGCAGTTGCAGCTTGCGTGAAATATCGCTGGCCGAAAACACCCCGCGAATCTGATGCATGTGCGGATCCATCACCAGACAGTGCTGGCGGTGATGGTCTTTTAGGAAATTCACCACATCACCAATACTGGCAATCTTCACTTCGTCGATATTGAGAGCCAGTAGCTCCTGTTTCTTGCGCATTAAATCGGTAACCAAAAGCTCGGTAGGCTTGGTTTCGACCTGCGCCGCTTTGGATAAAATGGCTTGCTCGGATAAATCGGTGGCGTTGGCTACACCGAGAAAGTGCTTGTTTTCATCCACCACCAGTTTTAAGCGCACATGGGTACGAATCATAGTTTCGCGCGCTTTTATGGCGCTGATACTGGCGTCTATAACTAAAGGCTCGACCAAATAAAAATCGGTAAAAAACTGAGTGGCGGGGCTTTCAAGGCTGTAACGGGGAGCTTGCTCGGGGTAAACCAGTTCGGCGGTATTGGCAACGGGGTACAGGGTTAATTTACTCATTGGTGACTCCTAAAATCAGCGACAAATCCTTCGCCTTAAATGGCGTTTAGGTAAGCTAAAGCCTAGCCAGCGTTGCGGGCTTCGCCACTGTAGAAATCACTTTTTATTGCAGGAAAATGGTGGGCCTTCCGGGACTTGAACCCAGGACCTGCCGATTATGAGTCGGATGCTCTAACCAACTGAGCTAAAGGCCCATCTGTTGCGCCTGTGGCGCGATGGAGGTAAAACGCGGGGCATTATATAAAGCTTCCGCAAAGGGCGCTAGCTTTTTGATTTTGCAATAAAAAACCCGCCGAAGCGGGTTTGAGTGCTAGTCGTCGATAAAGGAACGTAGGTGATCGGAGCGGCTGGGATGGCGCAGCTTGCGCAGCGCCTTGGCTTCGATTTGGCGAATGCGTTCGCGGGTAACGTCGAACTGTTTGCCCACTTCCTCTAGGGTGTGGTCGGTGTTCATGTCGATACCAAAACGCATACGCAGCACTTTGGCTTCGCGTGCGGTCAGGCCTTCGAGCACCGCACGAGTGGCTTCGGTGAGGCCTTCGTTGGTGGCCACATCGAGGGGCGACTCAGAATGAGTGTCCTCGATAAAGTCGCCCAAGTGCGAATCTTCATCATCACCGATAGGCGTTTCCATAGAGATGGGCTCTTTGGCGATTTTCAGCACACGGCGAATTTTGTCTTCGGGCATGTCCATGCGCGCGGCCAATTCTTCGGGTGAAGGTTCGCGCCCCATTTCTTGCAGCATCTGGCGTGAAATACGGTTGAGCTTGTTGATGGTCTCAATCATATGCACAGGGATACGAATTGTGCGCGCTTGGTCGGCGATGGAGCGGGTGATCGCTTGGCGAATCCACCAGGTGGCGTAAGTCGAGAACTTGTAACCACGACGGTATTCGAATTTATCCACCGCTTTCATCAGGCCAATGTTGCCTTCTTGGATGAGGTCGAGGAATTGCAAGCCACGGTTGGTGTACTTTTTGGCGATGGAGATCACCAAACGCAAGTTGGCTTCGACCATTTCTTTCTTGGCACGACGAGCACGCGCTTCGCCAATGGAAACACGGCGGTTTACTTCTTTGATTTCAGGCAAAGACAGACCAACGCGCTCTTCAACGGCTTTGATTTTCTTTTGGGCGCGCTGCAAATCGAGCTTGTAGGTGTCGATTTTGTCGGAATAGGGCTTGCCAGCAGCAATCAGGCTGTCCAGCCATTCCGTATTAACTTCATTGCCAGGGAACTGCTCGATGACGTCTTTACGATCCATACCGCATTTACGCGTCAACAGGGTGACAATATGACGTTCTTGGACGCGAATTTGCTCAAGCGAGTCGCGTGCTTGGGTCACCAGTTGGTCGAAGTATTTGGGCGTGAGCTTGATGGGGGCAAAAAGCTCGGCCAAGGCCAAAATGGCTTCTTCGGATTTTTTGTGCGCACGGCCATGCTTGTTCAGCACTTTTTCCATGGCGGTGTAAGCGGTGCGAATTTCTTCAAAGCGGCGAGCGACTTCGACCATGTCGATGCCACTGGCTTCGCTATCACTGTCGTCACTGCTTTCGCCGTCTTCGTCTTCGTCGTTGCCCTTCTCGCCTTTGCCGCCACCTAGGCTGATTTCTTCCTCTACGAGGTTTTCTTCGGCTTCGGGGCCAGACTGTGGGCCTGGGTCAGGGATGGCGTCGGAGGGGTCAATAAAGCCCGAGAAAATATCGCCAACGCGGTTGGGATCTTCGGCGGCTTCTTGGAAAGCGTGCAGAATGGTGTGTACTGCGCCTGGGTAATAAGCCAAGGCGGACATGACTTCACGGATGCCTTCTTCAATGCGCTTGGCAATGACGATTTCGCCTTCGCGAGTGAGCAGCTCGACAGTGCCCATTTCACGCATGTACATGCGCACTGGGTCGGTGGTGCGGCCAACATCGGAGTCGACGGAGGTGAGGGCGGCCACGGCTTCTTCGGTGGCGGCTTCATCGGCGGCATCGGCCATAAAGAGCGCATCGCCATCGGGTGCGGTCTCGGATACGGGGATGCCGATGTCATTGATCATGCGGATGATGTCTTCAACCTGTTCGGGGTTGGCGATGTCATCAGGCAGGTGATCGTTCACCTGAGCGTAGGTTAGGTAACCTTGCTCTTTGCCTTTAGTGATCAGTTCTTTAAGACGAGATTGGTGCGTATTTGCTGACATAGGAGCCCTGTGCACAGAACTTAGCGGGTAAAGAAAAGCGGCGGATTATACTCTTCAAGCGCTCGTTAGGCTAGAGAATAAACAATTGGTTCAGAGTATAGGCGCAAAAAGTAGCTGGGCGTGATGGGCAAGAATCAATGTGCGGATTTGTACCTGACTTTCAAGCTGGTTTTAGCGCGCCCGTTTGGCTGTGGCCTTGTGCAGCTCTTGTTTTAGGCTGATGTATTCTAAGCGTTCGGCGGGGTCGCTTAGGGTGTTGAGCTGGTATTTTTGCTCCAGCTCATGGAAGCGCGTTTGCATATGGCGCACCTGAAGGCGGCGCAGCAGTTCGTTGATCTGCCCTGCGTTGATAGGCAGCTCGGTGCGCAGATTGGCGAGGGCGATAATTTGCTCGACATAGGGCGAGCCCATCCAAAACAAAATGACGCCCGTGCTGTTGTCTTGAGGGCTGTCTTTTAATTTGCTCAGGGTGCTGAAAAACAGCAGCTCGGCTTCGCTTTCGGCCTGATGTTCGATAGGGGTAATATCGCGTGCCAGTTCGGGCTTGCGAATTAAGTCGGCCAGCGCTTTGGTTGCCAGTTCTTCAAGCCCAGTCTGCGCGGGTGCGCTGCGCATTGTTGGAATTGGGGCGACAAGGGGTGCCGAATTTTGGGCGGGAGCTAGGCGAACAGATTCAGGGCGGGCTGTGATTGGCGCGGCTTCGTATTTGGCTAGGGCGGTACTGACAGTGCCTAGCTCGTCGTTGAGCTTTTGCTTCATTAGGTTGCGCAACGTGCCATTGGGCAGGCGGCTGATTAACGGGGCGGCCAGCTGATCGAGGCGCGCTTTACCGTTTAGGCTGGTGAAATCCACCTGTTTTTTGAGGTGCTCGAATAAAAATTCAGGTAAATGGATGGCGTGATCTAGGCGCTCCTCAAAAGCGTCTTTGCCTTCTTTGCGCACGAGGCTGTCTGGGTCTTCGCCTTCGGGTAGAAAGAGAAAGCGCGCTTGCAGGCCATCTTCGAGCAGTGGCAGGGCGACTTCCATGGCGCGTGCGGCGGCGGTGCGCCCAGCGTTGTCGCCGTCGAAGCAGAAAATCACTTCGCTGACCATTTTAAAAATGCGGCGTAGGTGCTGCTCGCTGGTGGCGGTGCCGAGGGTGGCCAAGGCGTAGTGAATGCCCGCTTCGGCCAGCGCAACCACGTCCATATAGCCTTCAACTAGCATCAGGCGCGTAAGCTTTTGCCGCACTTGGCGTGCTTCGTATAGGCCGTACAGCTCTTGGCCTTTATGGAAAATGGCGGTTTCGGGCGAGTTTAGGTATTTGGGCTTTTCGTTGGTGAGTACTCGCCCACCAAAGGCGATATAGCGGCCGCGCACGTCGCGAATTGGAAACATGATGCGATCGCGGAAGCGGTCGTAGGCGTGGCCGTCTTCTTTTTCAATGAGCATGCCGCACGCGATGAGCTGCTGGGTTAGGGCTTTGTCGTTATTGGGGTTTAGGGCTTGGTGCAGGTTATCCCAGCCGTTTGGGGCGTAGCCGATGCCAAAAAACTTCGCCGCTTTGCCCGATAAACCGCGCCCCTTTAAATAGCTGACGGCTTTGGCTTTGTCGCTGTGGCTGCGCAGCATGTGTTCGTAGTAGTGTCCGGCTTTTTGCATCAGCTCAAAGAGCGGGCTTTGCTCTTGTTGTTGACGGATGTCTTGGGCGCGAGCAGGTTCTTTTGGGACTTCCAGCCCTGCTTGGGCGGCCAGTTTTTCGACAGCCTCAGGAAAGCTGATGTTGTCGTAATCCATCACAAACTTCAGGGCGCTGCCCGAGCAGCCGCAGCCAAAGCAGTAGAAAAATTGTTTGTCTGGACTGACGCTAAAAGAAGGTGTTTTTTCGTTGTGGAAAGGGCAGCAAGCCGAGTAATTTTTCCCTGTTTTTTTTAGTTTGATGCGGCTAGATACCACATCGACCACATCGACGCGGGAAAGCAAATCATCAATAAAACCTTGCGGAATCAGCTGGGACATTTAGAGGTAAATACGGCTAATAAAATAAGGGTGCTAGAGTCTAGCCTTGTGCTTGTGGAGTCAAGCACCATAAAAAAAGCACTGCTACCAAAGATAACAGTGCTTCTTTGTGCACAGCGAAAGTTAACCCAGTTGGGCCTTCACCAGTTTGCTGATTTGTGCCATATCGGCACGACCTTGCACTTGTGGTTTGAGGATGCCCATCACTTTGGCCATGTCCTGCATTCCTGCAGCACCGGATTGTGTAACGGCCTCAGCCACCAGTTTGGCCAGCTCGGCTTCGCTCAGTGCTTCTGGCAAAAACGCGTTGATTACATCGATTTCGAATTGTTCAACGGCAGCCAGTTCATCACGACCCGCTGCTTTATATTGAGCTAGGGAGTCGCGACGTTGCTTGGTCATTTTGTCGAGAATGGCTAGGGCGCGGGCGTCGTCCACTTCAATACGCTCGTCCACTTCCACACGCTTGAATTCGGCTGTGATCGAACGTAAGGCTTGCAAACGTTCTTTTTCTTTAGCGCGCATTGCCGCTTTAACGGCTTCTTTGACGCTTTCAACCAAGGTGCTCATGCGATTGTCCTTCTCTTTGGCTCGTTGCTTAGTACAAACGAGTCATTTTACGCTGTTCGCGTTGCACTTTTTTCAAGTGACGCTTAACAGCCGCAGCGGCTTTGCGCTTACGAATCCAGGTGGGTTTTTCGTAGTGTTCACGGCTGCGAACTTCAGCCAATACACCGGCTTTTTCACAAGCGCGTTTGAAACGACGCAAGGCTACGTCAAAGGGTTCGTTTTCTTTTACTTTTACAGCTGGCATCCAATCACCTACATAAGTTAGACGGTTAGGGGGCAACCACAAGCCCCAATTAGAGGGCGGGTATTCTAAGGGCTTTGCTTTTTAATGTCTAGCTAGGTGTAAGCAGAAAATCGTTTGGGGCACTTTGGCTGTGCAAACCTTGTAAATTCTCGATGTGCCAGTGCGCAATGGCATGGCGCAGCAGCTCGTCACGGCTGCCTTTAAGCTCTAGTGGTGGGTTTTGTTTGAGCCAAACCAGTGCGGCAAAGAGCGTATTTTCGACATGGTGCAGCGATAACGGGCGCGCGAGGTTTTGCTTGCTGAGTTTTTGGCCGTTGCTTTCGAGCGCCACAGGAATGTGCGCGTAGCTGGGCAAGGGCTGCTGCAAGGCTTGGTAAAGCTGAGCTTGGCGGGCGGTAGAGTCGATAAGGTCGATGCCGCGCACTATGTGGGTGATGTCTTGGTCAATATCATCGCTGACCACGGCAAGCTGGTAGGCCCAAGGGCCGTCGCGGCGCTTTAAAATAAAGTCACCTAAAAGCCGCAGCTCCTCGCAGTGCCTGCCCTGAATGCGATCGTCAAAGCACCAGCGCTCTTTATGGTTTAAAAAACGCCACGCGCAGTCGCGGGAGGAAGTCATTTGGCAGCGCCCTAAATGCACCTGGCCTGCAAGCTGAGTGCGCGAGCATTGGCAAGGAAAAGCCAAATTCTGTGCGATGAGCTGATCTAAACGCTCTTGATAGCGGGCGGTTTGCAGGCTTTGGTAGCGCACTTCACCGTCGTGGTGCAATCCATAGGCGTCCAGTGTGCGCAAAATGCTGGCGCTGGCGTGGGGGTCTTCGCGGGGAGGGTCTAAATCTTCGATGCGCACCAGCCAGCACCCGGCATGAGCTTTGGCATCCAGATAGCTGGCCAATGCGGCAAGCAGCGAGCCAAAGTGCAAAGGGCCAGTGGGGGTGGGGGCGAAACGACCAATGTAGGCGGTGTGTGTCATAGGCAAGAAAAAAGGCAGCAAGGCTGCCTTTTTGGAGGGTTAGCTACCCAGCTGTTTTTCTTTGATTTCAGCGAGGGTTTTGCAGTCGATGCACAGATCCGCAGTGGGACGTGCCTCAAGGCGACGAATGCCGATTTCAACGCCACAGGCTTCGCAGTAGCCGTAGTCGCCGTCTTCGATCAGCTGCAAGGTTTTTTCAATTTTCTTAATCAGCTTGCGCTCACGATCGCGGGTGCGCAGTTCCAAGGAGAACTCTTCTTCTTGGCTGGCGCGGTCGTTTGGATCGGCGTGGTTGTTCAGTTCGGCCTGCATGTACTCTTTGGTACGGTCGACCTCTTCCATCAGCTCTTGTTTCCAATTGCCGAGGATAGCGGCGAAGTGCTTGCGCTGCCCTTCGCTCATATATTCTTCGTTTTTGCCCAATTCATAAGGTTTGAAATTAGACAGTGCAAACTCTTTAGTTTCTTGCTGCATTGCGTTACCGCCTTACCAGATTAGCCAGAGTGACTGGACAACGGGTCCATGAGCTTAGCGCTACAGAATAGACGCCTCGCTCCAAAATTCCAAGGCGGGGAAACTAACAGAGAAATGCCTTCATGCCAACACTTAGCCTAAGGTTTTATTGCTCAAAGTCGGTGCTCTGGCACAATGAGTGCCTTTTTAAGTGATTTCAGCAGGTTAGAGCGATATGCAGGCAGATAAAGGCTTAAGTCGGCGCAGCCAAGAAGTGCAGCCTTTTCAGGTTATGGCTATTTTGGCCAAGGCTCAGGCCATGCAAGCGGCGGGGCGCGACATCATTCATTTGGAGGTCGGTGAGCCTGACTTTCCCACAGCTGCGCCCATAGTTGAGGCGGGCATTGCCGCCTTGCAGCAAGGCAAAACAGGGTACACGCCTGCGCTAGGTCTGCCTGTGCTGCGCGAGCGTATTGCTCAGTATTACGGCGAGCGTTTTGGCGTGGATTTAAACCCCAAGCGTGTGCTGCTGGCGCCTGGTGCTTCAGGGGCTTTGCTGCTGCTTAGCGCCGCGCGCTTAAATCCCAATGATGGCTTGTTGTTGGCCGACCCAGGCTACCCCTGCAACAGGCATTTTGCGCGATTGTTTGAGGCACATGGCCAGCTGGTTCCAAGTGGCCCTACTGAGCGCTATCAGCTCACACCTTCTTTAATAGCGCAGCATTGGCAGGCCAATACCAAGGCGGCTTTAGTGGCTTCTCCTGCCAACCCCACAGGTACGGTTTTATCTTTGCCGCAGCTGCAAGCCTTGGCTGCTTCGGTTGAGGAAAAGCAGGGCGAGCTGTGGGTGGATGAAATCTATCAGGGTTTAAATTACGGCCAAGAAGCGCAAACCGTGCTGAGCGTGGCCAAGGATGCCGTGGTGCTCAATAGCTTTTCTAAGTTCTTTGGTATGACAGGCTGGCGTTTGGGTTGGGCAGTGGTGCCAGAGAGCTGGGTCGGTACGTTCGACACCTTGGCGCAGAACGTTTTTTTAGCCCCGCCGACTGTGGCGCAGTACGCAGCTTTGGCGGCTTTTACGCCTGAGGCTATGGCTATTTTTGAAGCGCGCCGCAAGGAGCTGGAGCAGCGCCGCGCCTATTTGCTTGAGGCCTTGCCTAGGCTTGGCTTTTGCATTCCCGTTGCCCCAGATGGCGCTTTCTATATTTATGCCGATGCCAGTGCTTTCACGCAGGACAGCTTGGCTTGGTGTGAAAAGGTGCTGGAAGATACGGGCGTCGCCCTGACCCCTGGTGTGGATTTTGGCTACCATAAAGCGGGCAGCCACATCCGTATTGCTTTTACAACGAAACTGGCGCGCTTGCAGGAAGCCATGGCGCGCCTAGAAAAGTACTTAGCCTAAATGCCAAGCGCCGAACGCCCAGCACCTAACGCCCAGCAAGCCTTAGGCTAAACGCTTGTACTTCATGCGCTTAGGCGCGGCATCGTTGCCTAAACGTTTGCGGCGGTCTTCTTCGTACTCGGTGTAGTTGCCTTCAAAGAAGGTCACTTTCGAGTCGCCTTCGTAAGCCAGAATGTGCGTGGCGATACGGTCCAAGAACCAGCGGTCGTGCGATACCACCATCACTGTGCCTGGGAAGGCGTCGATGGCTTCTTCCAGTGCGCGCAGGGTTTCTACGTCGAGGTCGTTGGAGGGTTCGTCCAGCAGCA
>JBDKHD010000212.1:0-14506 GCA_039797885.1 Pseudomonadota bacterium | reverse complement strand
GGTCTACGGCAGTGTGCGCTATGAAAACGGTAAAGCCTGGATAGTGCGTTACCTCGATGGCAGCTGGGAAGCCTTATTACCTTAAGGCCCAATTTTGAAAAAACACAGTGCGATGCTTTGGGTGAAGTAGTGACCATGAAAGCCATAAAAAAGAGCGATACGGCTGACTATGCACGGCAAGCTACTGTGAATGTGGATGTTGCGCAAGAAGCTTTGCAGTACGATATTTTTGAAGATAAAAGAGTCCCTTTCCCTTCGCCAGTGAATCCTAAATTTACGTTTATTGATTTATTTTCTGGGATTGGTGGCTTCCGTATGGCCATGCAAAATTTGCAAGGTCGCTGTGTTTTTTCGAGCGAGTGGGATGAAAAAGCGAAAGTTACCTATCAGGCCAATTACGGAGAAATGCCTTTTGGCGATATTACCCAAGAGGAAACTAAAAAACACATTCCTAACGGCTTTGATTTGCTCTGTGCAGGTTTTCCTTGTCAGGCATTTTCGATAGCAGGCAGGCGCGGTGGTTTTGAAGATACACGCGGCACGCTGTTTTTTGATGTGGCCGAGATTATTCGCCGAAAACAACCCAAAGCGATATTTTTAGAAAATGTAAAAGGCTTGCTAAGCCACGATAAAGGCAAAACACTGGCTACCATTTTGAATGTTTTGCGTAATGATCTTGGCTATTACGTTCCTGAACCTGAAATTATCAACGCCAGAGATTTTGGTGTGCCACAAAATCGGGAGCGCATCTATATCGTAGGCTTTCATCCAAGTCTTGGTATTAAGGATTTCTCTTATCCTAAGCCTTCTGGGCAAAAAGTGTGCTTTGCTGATATTAAAGAAAAAAAAGTTCCTAACACTCGTTATTATTTGTCCACGCAATACCTGAATACTTTAATTGCGCACAAGGAACGTCATGTACAAAAAGGCAACGGTTTTGGTTATGAAATTATTGATGATCAAGGTGTTGCTAATGCCATAGTGGTTGGTGGTATGGGGCGTGAGCGCAATTTGGTTTATGACCACCGTATTACGGACTTTACGCCCACCACTCAGATTAAAGGCGAAGTTAATCGGCAAGGCATCCGCAAAATGACTCCTAGAGAGTGGGCAAGACTACAAGGATTTCCAGACAATTTTATTATTCCTGTTGCCGATGCCTCTGCTTACAAGCAATTTGGCAATTCTGTGGCGGTTCCTGCCATTCAGGCTACGGCCTTGGCGGTGCTTAGAAAAATTGGAGTGCCCATAAATGCTGACGGGAAATAAAGGCGAGTGGAGTGAGGTCTACGCACTGCTAAAGATATTGGCGGAAAAAAAGTTGTATGCAGGTGATGCTCAGCTAAATCGCATTGAAAATATTATTTATCCGATCATCAAGGTATTGCGCGATGAAACTCAGGGTACGCATGAATTTCATTATGATAATGATTTAGTCGTGATTACCGCAGCAGGAAAGGAGAAGCGTATTGCTATAGCTGAGTTTCAGCGGCAAGCTTACCTGTTGCTGGATCAGATAAAAAACCAAACACAATCGACTTTCTCTCTTCCTGAAGTCGAACAGTTCATGCAAACTTTTGGCAGTCATTCTCTTAAAGCGAAATCCTCGCGCAAAACGGATATTCGTGTAATTGTGCATGATTTTCGCACCGGCATGAAGCCTGAGTTGGGATTTAGTATTAAATCTCAAATTGGTAGCGCGGCAACTTTGCTCAACGCAGGCAAAACCACCAATTTTATTTGCCGTATATCCAGCCGTATTGAAGATGCTGCCGTAGCGCAGATTAATGCCATAGATACCAAACATAAAATCCGTGACCGCATGCAAGCTTTGCAGGCTTATGGTTTAAGGCCTTTTCGTCCTGAATCAAAAACTTTTGAGAATAATCTCACTTTGATTGACAGTGCCTTGCCTCGCATTGTTGCAGAAGCACTGTTGCTATTTTATCGCGGCGAAGCCAGTTATATGGCGGATATTACGGAAAAGCTTAATGCTCTTAACCCTCTGGCTTTTGATTTAAGTTCAGGGCATCGTTTTTATGAGTACAAATTAAAGCGATTGTTGGTCGATGTGGCTTTAGGCATGATGCCTGCACAGGCTTGGAACGGGCAGCTTGATAGCACAGGCGGATACTTGATCGTTAAGCAAGACGGTGATGTGGTTTGTTATCATATTTACAACCGTAATGATTTTGAGAACTACCTTTTTGCCAATACCAAGTTGGATACAGCAAGTAGCTCAAAGCATGACTTTGGTCAGATTTATCAAGAAAACGATGAGCAATTTTTTAAGCTGAATTTGCAAATTCGTTTTATTTAATACAACGGTAAAGCCTGGATAGTGCGTTACCTTGATGGCAGCTGGGAGCCTTATTACCTTAAGAGCGTATTTTTAAGGAATAAAAAACAGGGCTGTGATGGTTCTGTTTTTTTGTGAGAAAAATTTAAAAGAATAAGCCGGCTTCCAATTGCGCTTCTTCGCTCATTCTATCTTTGTGCCAAGGTGGGTCGAACACCAATTCCACCTGCACGTTTTTCACATTGGGAACTTTACCCACGCGGTATTGTACGTCAGCAACCATCACCGGCCCCATGCCACAGGTGGGGGCGGTCAGCGTCATCTCTATGCGCACATTTTGCTCGTCGATTTTAATGGCGTAAATCAGCCCAAGATCGTACAGATTGATGGGAATTTCAGGGTCGTAAATGGTGCGCAGTGCTTGAATAATTTGTTCTTCGTGCACCTTATCATCGTGAAAATCTTCATAAAAAATTTCTTCGGCTTCCAGCCCCAAAAGCCCCGCGTCCGTACCATCAACACGCAACATATTGCCATTGAGTGTGACGGTATAATTGCCACCCAAGGCCTGATTTAAAATAACAAAACTGCCTTCAGGAATTACACTGGGTGCGCCTGAGGGCACCCTGCGTGCGGGGCAATCGGCCTGTGCAACCACCATTCGTCTTTCCATGCTGCACTCCTAAGAAAAAGACTCGCCACAGCCACAGACGTTAGCGGCATTGGGGTTGTGGTATTTCAAGGCGCTGTTTAAACCTTCTTTAACGTAATCAATTTCGATGCCGCGTACTTTGGCTAAGGCATCTTGGGCTACATAAAAAACAAGCCCAGATATTTCGATTTTGTGATCGTCTGCTTGCGCAGCGTTAACCAGCTCGATGTCGTATTTAAAGCCCGAGCAGCCGCTTTTTTTAATACCCAAATGTACGGCATTTTTATCGCTGTGCTTGGCTAAAAGTTTGCGCAAATGATCGCAAGCCGCTGCGGTTAGGGTGAAAATAGGTGCGTTAGGATCCCAGGTTTGTAAGCTCATAGCATTTCTACATTAAAAAAGTTTTGGCTTTTTCGATGCCTTTAAATAAGGCCTCGACTTCATCCAGCGTGTTGTAAAAAGTAAAGGACGCGCGCGCCGTGCCTGGAATGGCAAAATGCTCCATGATGGGCATGGCGCAGTGGTGACCTGTGCGTACGGCTATGCCTTGTTGATCGAGCAACGTGCCCAAGTCGGCAGGGTGCGAGCCTTTGAGCAAAAAGCTCAGCACCGAGGCCTTGTGTTTGGCCTCCCCAATAATGCGCAAGCCCTCGACTTTTTTTGCCAGCTCGTGCGCACCCGTAATAAGCGCATTTTCGTGGGCAAGCAGCGCTTGGCGATCGAGTTGATTTAAATAATTTAATGCCGCCGCCAAACCAATAGCGCCTGCAATATGCGGCGTGCCTGTTTCAAATTTAAAAGGCAGGCCATTGAAGGTTGTGCCTGAAAAACTGACGCGCTCAATCATTTCGCCGCCACTTTGATAAGGCGGCATCGCATTAAGCAAAGCTTCTTTGCCATAGAGCACGCCAATGCCTGTGGGACCAAAGACTTTATGAGCGGAAAAAGCGTAAAAATCGGCATTTAAATCTTGCACATCGACAGGAAAATGCACCACCGCTTGCGCACCATCAATAAGGGTTTTTGCCCCAACAGCATGGGCTTTTTTAATCAATTCTTTTACGGGGTTAATCGTGCCTAGCGCATTGGAAACCTGCACCAATGCCAGCATTTTTACCTTGGGCGTAAGCAGCGTATCAAAGGCGGCTAAATCCAATTCACCGTTGGCTAACACGGGAATGGGTACGACTTCTGCGCCCGTTTCTTGTGCAATTAATTGCCAAGGTACGATATTGGCGTGGTGTTCCATGGCGCTGACTAAAATACGGTCGCCTGCACGTAAATGGCTGCGCCCCCAAGAAGCGGCAACCAAGTTGATGCTTTCGGTGGTGCCGCGTGTCCAAATAATCTCATGGGCGTGCTTGGCGTTTAAAAATTTTTGTACGGTGATGCGCGCTTCTTCAAAAGCGGTGGTGGCTTTGTCGCTCAAAGTGTGTGCGCCGCGATGCACGTTGGAGTTATAGTTTTTATAAAAATCTAAAATAGCATCCAACACCACTTGCGGCTTTTGCGTGGTCGCACCGTTGTCTAAATAAACTAACGGCTTGCCGTTTACCCTTTGCTGCAAGGTTGGAAAGTCGTTACGCAAACTCTGTATTTGCGCCTGAGTAAAACTCATTTTATTTCCTCTAACAATTCCGCACTTAAATGGCCTGCGCTGTGAAAGCGTTGCTCCAGCATGGGGCGCAAAAATTGCGTCATGGCTTTGTGGGGCAGGGCTTCGAGCAATTCGTTAATAAAACCAAAGCTCAGCATCACTTCTGCGTCTTTTTTAGTGACCCCACGGCTTTGCAAATAAAATACCGCTTTATCGTCCAGCTGCGCGACGGTGGCACCGTGGGCGCATTTCACGTCGTCGGCGTAGATTTCTAGCTCGGGTTTGGTGTTAATTTCGGCGCTGTTGGTGAGTAATAAATTTTTGTTGTTAAGCTGCGCATCGGATTTTTGCGCGTCTTTCCAAATATGAATGCGGCCATTAAATACGGCTTTGGCTTTGTCGTTCATAATGCCGCGAAAAACTTCACGGCTGCTGCAATGTGGCGCGCGGTGTTCGATGCAGGTGTGGAAATCGACCACATCTTGATGCTGAGGAATATAAACGCCAGAAAGCTCACAATGCGAGCCGCCGACATTGTGATTGATGATTAAATCGTTGCGCGTGAGCACGCTGCCTAGGCTTAAATGAAAACCTTGGTAGTGGCTGTCACGATTTAAATCCACATAGGTCGAGCCAAGGTGCTGAGCCTGCTCTTGCATCGTTTGCAAACGGTAGTGTTGCAGTTTGGCGTTGTCACCGATTTGAATTTCGGTGATGGCGTTAGTTAGGCTGGCTTGCGCATGTTGATCGCTGCCGTAGTGTTCAACCAGTGTCGCCTCTGCGCCATTTTCTAGCCACAATATAATGCGCGCATTAACCGCAAAAGGTTCGGCGTTGCTCGTGGTTAAATAGCTGATTTGCAGCGGCTTTTCTAAGCGCTGGTTATGAGGAATATGAATCAGCACACCATCGCGCAGCGCAGCGTTATTTAGGTCATTAAAAAGGTGGGCGGTTTTATGCGCTTTATTTAATGCAGCGCCTAGATTTTGTTGCAGCCATTGCTGTTCTTCGGCATTAGCTTCACTAAAACGCACCACTTCTTTAAGCGCTAATGCGTCGGACAGTTCGCTTATCAACTGGCCGTTAATAAACACCAAACGCGCGGCATTTAAATCTTTAATGCTGGCGGCTGCGGCAAGTTCTGCGTTGGCTTTTACGGCGGTTGCTTGGCCAAACTGCGTTTGCGTCAGTTTCAATAATGAGGTGTATTTAAAATTTTCAGTTTTGCGCGTGGGCAAGCTGGCTTGTAAAAAAGCGGCTTTGCCTGCTTCATTTAGGCTGCGCAAAAAAGGCAGGTTGGGCGTGCTTTGCGCCAGTGCCAATTGTGCGTTTTGAAATGCGCTCGTCATTATGCTGCTCCGTTTTCTAGCCAGCCATAACCTTTTTCTTCTAGCTCCAGCGCCAGCTCTTTGCCGCCTGATTTAACGATTTTTCCGTTCGCCAAAACGTGCACAAAATCGGGCACTATGTAATCGAGCAGGCGTTGATAGTGAGTGACCACAATAAAGCTGCGCTCTGGGCTGCGCATGGCGTTGACGCCATTGGCGACCACTTGCAGCGCGTCGATATCTAGGCCTGAGTCGGTTTCATCCAAAATACACAGCTTGGGTTCGAGCAACATCATTTGCATCAGTTCGTTGCGTTTTTTCTCGCCGCCTGAAAAGCCTTCATTCACTCCGCGCTTTAAGAAGGCTTGGTCTAGGTTCACGGCTTTGCATTTTTCGCGTGCCAATTTTAGAAAATCCACCGAGCTTAGTGCGGGTTTGCCTTGGTGCGCACGCGTGGCATCCACTGAGGCTTTTAAAAATTCTAAATTGGATACACCAGGAATTTCGACAGGGTATTGGAAGGCCAAAAATAGCCCTTCGCGTGCGCGCTCTTCAGGCTCCAGCTCCAAAATATTTTTGCCGTTTAAAAATGCGCTGCCACCTAATAGACTGTAGTCTTCGCGGCCTGCTAATACATTGCCCAACGTGCTTTTGCCTGCGCCGTTTGGCCCCATGATGGCGTGCACTTCACCGGGTTTAATATCGAGATTTAAACCTTTTAAAATTTTTTTGCCTTCGACAGCGGCTTGTAAATCTTTGATGCTTAACATAATTATTTCCTATGCTTGGCGCTTAGCGCAGAGGGCTTGGCGCTTAATAATTTGGTTTTTGCTCAGCGTAAGCGCCAAGCTCACAGCCTGACTAACCTACCGCGCCTTCTAATGACACTTCTAAAAGTTTTCCGGCTTCGACGGCAAATTCCATCGGTAATTCACGAAATACTTCTTTGCAAAAACCGTTCACTATCATCGACACGGCTTTTTCGGTGTCGATACCGCGCTGGCGACATAAAAATAATTGATCTTCGCTGACGGTCGAGGTGGTGGCTTCGTGTTCAATAACGGCGCTGGGATGTTTGCTTTCGATGTAGGGGAAAGTGTGCGCACCGCACTGGTCGCCAATCAATAAACTGTCGCACTGAGTGTAATTACGCGCGCCTGAAGCCGTTGGGTTCATACGCACCAAACCACGATAGACGTTTTGGCTTTTTCCAGCGGAAATACCTTTGGATACTATGGTCGAGCGCGTGTTTTTGCCAAGGTGAATCATCTTGGTGCCGGTGTCGGCTTGCTGATAATTATTGGTCAGTGCCACGGAGTAAAATTCGCCAACGGAATTGTCGCCTTTTAAAACCACGCTGGGGTATTTCCAAGTAATGGCAGAGCCTGTTTCTACCTGTGTCCAGCTGACTTTGGCGTTGGTGTGTGCCTGAGCGCGCTTGGTGACAAAATTGTAAATACCACCTTGGCCGTTTTCATCGCCTGGATACCAGTTTTGCACTGTGCTGTATTTAATTTGGGCATCATCCAACGCGACCAATTCCACCACCGCAGCGTGCAGCTGATTTTCATCGCGTTTGGGGGCGGTGCAACCTTCTAAATAAGAAACGTAAGAGCCTTCGTCGGCAATAATTAAGGTGCGTTCAAATTGCCCCGTATTTTGTTCGTTAATACGAAAATAAGTGGACAGCTCCATCGGGCAACGCACGCCTTTGGGAATATAAACAAAGGAGCCATCGGTAAAAACGGCGCAGTTGAGCGCGGCAAAAAAGTTGTCCTTTTGTGGGACAACCGAGCCTAAGTATTTTTGCACTAAATCTGGGTGCTCTTTAATGGCTTCGGAAATAGGCATAAAAATGACGCCCGCTTCGGCGAGCTTCGTGCGGAAGGTGGTAATCACCGAAACCGAGTCGAACACGACATCGACCGCGACGCCAGCCAGCTGCATTTGCTCATCCAAAGGAATGCCGAGCTTGTTGTAGGTTTTCAGCAATTCAGGATCGACCTCGTCCAAACTTTTGGGGCGGTCTTTCATGCTTTTGGGCGCGGAATAATAGGAAATGGCTTGAAAATCGATGGCATCGATTTTTAAATGCGCCCAGTCGGGCATGGGCATTTCTTGCCAAGCGCGAAACGCCTTTAAACGCCATTGCGTCATCCATTCGGGTTCGTCTTTCTTTTTCGAGATAAAACGGATGACGTCTTCGTTGAGGCCAGGCGCTATGGTGTCGGATTCGATTTGGGTCACGAAGCCCGCTTCATATTCTTTACTGATGCGGCTTTCGATTTCGGCAGAGCTCATGGGCAATCTCTCTTGGCATTCTGGACGGGCACGGTGGGGCGGATAATAACAGAGTATTTTGCTCGGGTATACTAATGAATACTAAATTGGTATGCTTTAGTAAAGTGCGCGCATGATAACAGAGTGCGCGAGGCTTGACGAATTGCGAAATCTTCGCATTTAGCGGAAAAAATAGGGGTTTCATGCTCAGAGTAAGCAAGTTAACGGACTACGGCGTGCTGCTGTTAAACCAGCTGATGGACGCAGGTGCGGTGCAGCTGTCGGCCGAGGATTTGGCGCAGCGTACTGGGCTGAACCTGCCTACGGTGCGCAAAGTGCTGAAAACCTTGGTCGATGCGGGCTTGATTAAAGCCCAGCGCGGTGCAGGTGGCGGCTATCGTTTGGCGCGTGCGGCCTCGCAAATTCCTGTGCTGGACATAGTGCAAGCCTTTGAAGGCCCGCTGGCATCGAGCACCTTGCCAACGCAATGGGGCGGCTTGAACCAGCTTTTAGCGCATGTGCTGGCACGCATCAGCTTGTTGGATTTGCGCAAAAGACCCAAGCAAGACGAGCTTATCCGCCAAGCGGTGGAAGACGCGTCTTTTATTAAGCTGGTAAATATTTAAACGCTTGAAATGCCTTGGTGCAGACGGCATTGGGCCTGTTTTTTTTTGTAATTTATAACGCGGCCTAAGTGCCCGAGATGAGCAAAAGCTATGTTTTTAGATCGATTCGGTGGGATTGGGCGCTTGTATGGAACGGAGGGATTGGCGCGTTTGCAAGCGGCGCATGTCTGCGTGGTGGGCGTAGGCGGCGTGGGCTCTTGGGCGGCCGAAGCCTTGGCGCGATCTGGCATTGGCGCCCTCACGCTGATTGATATGGACGACATTTGCATCACCAACACCAACCGCCAGATTCATGCCTTGGCAGACAGTATTGGCAAGCTGAAAGTGGAGGCGCTGGCCGAGCGCATCGCCTTGATCAATCCCGACTGCCGTGTCACGCCTGTGGTTGAATTTATCACCGAGAAAAATCTGGAAACTTTGATTAAACCCGAGTTTTCTTATGTGGTTGATTGTATTGATAGCGTCAAAAGCAAAGCGGCGCTGATTGCCTTTTGTAAGCGCCGTAAAATTCGCATTGTGACGACAGGCGCAGCAGGTGGGCAGCTTGATCCCACGCAAATTACGCTGGGGGATTTGAATAAAACCACCAACGACCCTTTGGCCAAAAAAGTGCGCTCGATTTTGCGCCGCGATTACGATTTTTCGCGCAATCCCAGCCGCAATTATTCCATTCCCTGTGTGTATTCCACCGAGCAGCTCAAATACCCGCAGGCCGATGGCAGTTGCAGCACCGAGAAAAACTTTGACGGCGACAGCACGCGCCTAGACTGCGCGATGGGCTTTGGCGCGGCCACTATGGTGACGGGTACTTTTGGCTTTGTCGCGGCGGCGCGGGTGGTGCAGCGCATCGCCGCTGATGCAGGTAAAAAGGGCTAGCCAGTTAAAACTGATACCCCAGCTTTAACCATAAACGCACATCTTTATCAGGCGCGCTGCTGGCATCGGTGCCGCCTAATTTCCACGCTAAGCTGCTTTGCACTTGCCAGCCGTATTTGTGCCAATCAAAGCCAACGCCCGTGCCCGATAAATCCTCATGATTTTTACCCGAAGCCCAAGGATTTTTCGTCATTTTAACTTGGCCATAATCCATAAAGGTGGACAGTTGCAGATCGGGCCGCCACGCATAACGCAAAGCCGCATGCATTAAGAAACCCACATCGCCGCTGGCTTCGCTTTGCGGATACGCATGTACCCCGTACACCCCGCCTAAAGAAAACTTCTCGGAACCGTCCAAGTTTTTATTGGCCCACTGGCCATCTAAGCGTGCCAACACACTCCATGCTGGCGCTAAAGACTGCAAACGGGTCAGGTTGGCGGTGATGGCCGAAAAGCTCCCCTGCGCTTTGGCCGTTTGTGCGTCCAGTTGCTGTTGGGTGGCGGTGCGTAAATCCAAATCACCATAACGCCAATTCAGCGCAAAGCTACTGACCCCCTGCCACGAATCGGCGCGCGTGCCAGACAGCCCAAGGCTAAGGACTTGGCTCGTTTTCTTGGAATTTTGATCAAACAGCTTAATGTCTTCGTTAAAATCCTTTTGCTCTAATTGCGCCGTCACAAACAGCGAGCCAGCGCGGCGTCTTAACACCGGCTGAGTCAGCCAAAGACTGCTGACCTGCGCTTGGCCATCGGCGTCCAGCGCGCTGAAATCTTCAGCCAGTTGATACTGCATCCAAGAATACGCCAGCCCAGTTTGCGTACCCCAGCGCCCCCACTGGCTGCTCCAAGCCAAGCGGCCATAAAATTGGCTTTCGTTCGAACTGAGCACGCGAGCATCCAGCTTATCCCCCAGCCCCAGCGGGTTATGCCATTGCACATTGCCGTTTAAACGGTACTGGCCGGTGTAATAATTGCCGTAATTATCCACACTGAGCTCACCGCTAAAAGCGCGGGCGGACTGAATATTGACCGACAAATCGGTGCTGCCCAGCGCCTTGCCCGGAGCCAATGCCGACTGCACAATCACGCCGTTTAGCTCGTTTAAGGTCAACAAGGTTTGCTCCAAACTTTGCTGCTTGACCACCGCCTGACTTTGCACTGCTTGCAGTGGCGCTAAAGCCGCCTCTTTTAGCTGGGCGGTATTATTGACCTGCACGCTGCCGTACTGGCCTTCCAAAATAGTAATCTGCACCGTGCCCTGCTTAATTTCCTGCTGCGGCAAATAGGCATAAGCCAGAAAATACCCCTGCTGGTGGTAATAATCGCTGAGGCTGCGCGCGGCCTGCTGTAGCTGGGCCAGCGTCAGTTCTTGCCCAGTCAAAGGCGCAAGCACGGCCAACAGCTGCTCGCTGCTCAAAACGGTGTTGCCCGTTATCTGAATCTGGCTCACTTTAAGGCGCAAAGCGGCCTCGTCCTGAGCGGCGCTGCTGGGCGCTGACGGCTGCGGTTTGACCAAATCAAGTTTGGGCTGTGCGGGTAACTCTGGTGCGGGCTGCTCAATGGTGCGCAGCGTTTGGCCTGCATCGGGAATATCCAGCGCCACCGCCTGAGCGGCCAGCAAAGTTAAGCCCAGCGCGCTGAGGGTGGCATGGCGATAAGAACAAAGAGCCATATAAATCCTTGGGTAAAAAGCGAATAAGTAAGGCGGCCGTGGCCGCCGGTCTGGGTTAAGGCAGCAACAGATCTACACGGCGATTGCGCGCCCGCCCTGTTGTCGTGTTGTTGCTAGCAAGCGGATGCTTAAACCCTAACCCCTGAATTTCAATTTGTGCGGACGAAACGCCCATACCTTGCAAAATGCGGGCAATAACCTCGGCACGTTCGACGGATAAATAATCGTTATAACGTTCGCTGCCGGTGTTATCGGTATGGCCGACGACAAGGATTTTGGAATCGGGTGAGGCTTTCAAACGATCCACTAAAGCACTTAGCCATTTTTTGACCTGTTCAATATCAATATTTGAACTTTCGCTTGGGAATACCATAGTGCCCAAATTAGGTAAAAGTTCTTTTAACGTGGTGGTTACTGGTACGGGGGGCTGCAAGCTTAAGAGTGATTCTGTTGCGCTTGCTACACGTAAACCACCGCCTGCATCCATATTTAGAACCAAAACACTTGGTGCTGGAGACACCCAATCACTGTTTTTTCGCTGCGCCGCTGCTGCCTGCTGTTGCGCTTGTTCCATCTGTGAATTGGTGGTGATGTGCAGTTCACCATTTATGTAGTGAATATTGTAATTATCGCTGCTTAGCCCAGAGACAATAATACTGTAATCGCCTGCAAGCATGGCTCCTTGAGCGCTTCCGCTATAGCTCAATGATTCTTCTAAGCTGGATAAATCATCGCCTTGAGCCAATCCCTGATAATCGATGCCATTGCCCCCTTGGTAGGCTTGCTCAGACATAACTTTATGATCATCACGAGCCGTAATAACCAGATCGGCTTTATCAATACGACTATTGGTATTGGCGACATAGGTGAGGGCGTAGTTATTACCGTTGTTGCCATCGTTAACGCTGACTTCGTTGGTTATAACGGTTTTACCACTTCCTGCGTTTTTGTCGGTGTAAGTAAAGCTGCCGCCGCTGATGCTGTCGGAGCCGAACAGTTGACCACCCACTACCACAGCGCTGCCGTTGGCGGTCAGCAGGCCGTCATAGGTCTTGGTCACATTGGCAGTACTAATCACCAAGTTAGCCGGATTGATGGTGAGCGCGGTGCTGTTACCCACCGCCTGCGCGAACACATAGTTGCTGGCGTTGAGGCCGCTGCCATTGATGGTATAGCTGCCAACGTTGTTGCTGGCCGTGGCGGTGCTGGTGAAGGCCAGTGTGCCGGTGGTGGCGCTGTTCTGGTCTTCGCCATTAACGAAACCGGTCAACGTGCCGCTGAACGCCGGGTTGAATCTGCCGTAGCTGCGGTTGGCGGGGTTGGCGGTGTAAGTCAGCATTGCTGGGGTGATGTTGGCCGTAGTAGCAGCACTGCTGCTGGTCAGTGTGTAGTTGCTGGCAAGGCCAGTGCCATCGGCCAGTGCGTAGCCAGTGGCGGTAACGGCAATGCCGTTGGCGACATTGGCATCGGCGAAGTTAGCCGCACCATGGGTGAGGTTCAGGCTTTCACCCGTAACGCCGGTGGCCACACTGCCCCAGCTTGTTGCACTGCTGTTGGCATTGGTGTTGCCATCATAAATCTTGTTGTCCGCCGCGAAGCCGGACACGGTGAGCGCCTTCTGGTCGATGGTACTGGCGGTGTTGGTGGCGTAGCTGATGTCGTAGTTGTTGCCGCTGTTGCCGTCATTCACGGTTACGCCACTAACGGTCACGGTTTTGTTGCTGCCCGCATTTTTGTCGGTGAAAGCGAAGCTGCCGCCACTGATGCTGTCGGAGCCGAACAGTTGACCGCCCACTACCACAGCGCTGCCGTTGGCCGTGGTGTTGCCATCATAGGTTTTAGTGACGTCGGCCGAGCTGACATCAAGGGTGGCTTTGTTGATGGTCAACGTGCCATCTACAAAGGCAAGGTGGTAATTATTATCGCTGCCGCTGACTGTATGGGTATAGCTGCCCGCGTTGCGTCCACTGCCTCCAGCTTCAACAATACTGTCGAGCACAGAGGCATCTTCGCCATTGACTAAACCACTTACGCTGTAGCCGCTTGTGGTTTGTGTTTGGCCGTTGTAGGTGGTGGTGTCGCTGTTGGCTGTCACTGTGGCGCTGGCCTTGTCGATGGTCAGGCTGGCGTTGCCGCCATAGCTGATGTCGTAGCCAAGCTGGCCAGAATACAGGCCACCCAGGCGCAGGGTGCCGTCGGCGGTGCTGTAGCTGCCCGCGTTGGCACTGTTGCTGGCATAGCCAAGCGTGCCGCCTATCAGGCTGGCGTCCACTGGCGTGCTGGTGGTGTAGCTGCCAGCCGTGCCGCTGGCGATCTGGCCATCATAGGTCTTGCCAGCGGTGATGAAGTTGGCATTGACGGTGACGCTGGTCATGAAGCCGCGCAGCAGCGGCGAGGTCTGGCCTTCGTAGATGCGCCAGATGCTGCCGTCGCCGCCCACGTCGGAAATGTCCCAACCGGCATTGGTGAAGGTGGAAAGCTGCTTGAGTTCGGCCAGCGCCTTGCCGGTGCCCAACGTGTTGAATGCCCCGCCACTGTTGATTACTGCACCGCTGGCATCGGTGGTGGCGTAGAAGCTCTGGTTGATGCTGGCAGTGCCCAGATTCCCGCCGACAAGCCCGCCAACCTCCAGGTGGCCGGTAACCGCGCCGGTGGCGTAGGTGCGGGTGATGTAGCCGTTATTGCCTTGATAGAGGCCGACCAGCCCGCCGACCTCACTCTGGGCGGAAACGGTGGCGGCGCTGTAGGCATCGCTGATGCCCTTGCTGGCGTTCGTGGTGGTCAGCAAGCCGACCAGTCCGCCGACGTCACCGTGACCCGTGACAGTGCCGGTTACATAGACGTTGTTGATGAGCGGGTTGGTGGCCGAGCCGACCAAGCCGCCGACATAGTCGTAGCCGGTGATATTGACGTTGCTCAGGCCAAGGTTGCGGATCGTGCCTCCATCTAGGATGCCAAACAACCCGACGTAGTTGGCGTTGCTCTTGTTGATGAACAGGTTGTCGATGCTGTGATACAAGCCGTCTAGGCTACCGGTGAAGGTGTTGCCGTTTTTGCCGATGGGCGTAAAGCTGCTGCCCAGCCAGATGTCCTTGCCATGGGTGGCGCTGGCGTCGATGTGGTTGGCGAGGGTGTAATTCGCGGAAAGATCAAGGCCCATCAGTTGCAACTGGTGC
>JBDKHD010000211.1:0-4068 GCA_039797885.1 Pseudomonadota bacterium | reverse complement strand
GTGAGCGGGATGGGCACCATTATGATGAGCGGCACCAGATAGGATCTGAACTGGGCCACCACCAGAAAGTAAATCAGCAGCAAGCCCACAGAGTAAGCCAGCCCCATGTCGCGGAAGGTTTCGTAGGTGATTTGCCATTCGCCGTCCCATTTATCGGCAATGCGGTCGGTGACAGGTGGCTGTTTGATCAGATATTGGCTCCAGTTCAGGCCGTTTTTATCTAGGCTGCTGGCAATGTCGTATAAGCCATAAAGCGGGCTGTCTAAATCGCCAGCCATATCGGCGGTAACAAAGACCACAGGCTGTAAGTTTTTGTGGTAAATGCTGCGCTCGATTTGCGTTTTCTTCACCTGAACCAGATCCGCCAAGGCGATGAGTTTGCCGTTTTGGGCGCGTACTTTCATCATCAGTAAGGCGCTAAGCTCAACCTTGCTGCCCTCGGGTAATTCCAAGCGAATGGGCAAGGGGTATTTGTTGTGCTCGGTGTGCAGATAGCTGACGTCTTCGCCACCTAAGGCGGTGTTGATGGCTTGCACGATGCTGGCTTGAGCCACGCCTAAGCTTGCGGCGCGTGCGCGGTTGATTTCAAGCAGCCATTTTTCTTGTGGCGCTTCGATCATGTCATCGGTATCGACTACGTCGGGCGTGCTTTCAAACACGGCGCGCAGCTTTTGTGCAGCTAGGATTTGCTGGTCGTAATCTGGGCCGTAAACCTCGGCAACCAAGGGCGACATCACCGGCGGACCAGGTGGCACTTCCACCACTTTGACGTTGGCCTGGTAGGTTTTGCCAAGGTCTTGCAGCTCTTGACGAATGCTTGCGGCAATATCGTGGCTTTGGCGTGAGCGCTGGGCTTTATCGAGCAAATTCACCTGAATATCGCCTTGGTGTGGCAGTTTGCGCAGGTAGTATTGGCGCACTAAGCCGTTGAAGTTGATGGGAGCGGCTGTTCCTGCGTAAAACTGCACATCCTTGATTTCAGGCACGCTCATCAGTTTGGTAGACAGGGCATCAAGTACCATTAAGGTGTCCTCTACGGGCGTGCCTTCAGGCATATCGACGACCACCTGAAACTCGGATTTGTTGTCAAAAGGCAGCATTTTGAGCACCACCAGTTTAAAGACGGGCAAAGACACCGCCAGTGCAATCAAGCCTGCTACCGCTGCAAACAGCATCAAGCGTTTTTTGCCTGCCTGCGCGCCTTCGATAAAGGGGCGCATGATGCGGTTAAAGAAGCGGTAGAGCTTGGTGTTTTGTTGAGCCTCTAGGCTGTCTTGCGCGCCGTGGCTGCTGTCGATTTTCATGCGGCTCATCAGCTTATAAGACAGCCAAGGCGTGACCACAAAAGCAATGACCAAAGAGATCAGCATGCCCATGGAGGCGTTGATCGGAATGGGGCTCATGTAAGGGCCCATAAGGCCTGAAACAAAGGCCATGGGCATCAAGGCGGCGATCACCGTGAAGGTTGCCAAAATGGTGGGGCCGCCGACTTCATCCACCGCCTCTGGAATGATGTCCAACAGATTGCGCGAGGGGTCGAGATGCCAATGGCGGTGAATGTTTTCCACTACCACTATGGCGTCATCGACCAAAATGCCGATGGAAAAAATCAGCGCAAAGAGCGAGACGCGGTTTAGGGTAAAGCCCCACGCCCAGCTCGCAAAAAGGGTAATGGCCAAGGTAATGAAAATCGCGCCACCGACAATCACGCCTTCGCGCCAGCTCATGGTCAGCAGTACCAAGACCACCACCGCCGCAGTGGCAAACAGCAGCTTGCCCATCAGCTGGTCGGATTTGGCTTTGGCGGTAATGCCGTAGTCGCGGGTGATTTCTACTTCTATGTCCGCAGGAATCAAACGGTTTTTAAGCTCTTCCAAGCGCACTTCGATGGCGCTGGTGATGTCGATGGCGTTTTGTCCAGGCTGTTTGGCAATGGCCATGGTCACCGCAGGCAGGGCACTTTCCATGCCTGGGGCGCGGGTGTAGGCCGCTTGCTCAGGGGTGTCGGCGTTAAGCTCAATGCTGGCAATGTCGCGCAGGTAAACGATGCCTGAGGCGCTTTTGCCGACCACCAGTTCACCCACTTCTTTGGCGTCTTTTAAAAAACGCCCTGCTTGGATTTGAATAACTTGGTTGTTTTGCGTGATGGGTTGTAAATAGCCGCCTGCGTTGGCGCTCAGCAGGCTTTGGCGCACCTCATCAAAAGACAGGCCAAAGCCGTTCATGCGTGCGGGGTTTAAGCGTACGTTCAGTACCGAATTTTGGCTGCCGATGCTGTAGATGTCGCGCGTGCCTGCGATGCGTTTTAGCTCGATTTCTAGTGAATGGGCGAGTTTGGTGAGGTCGCTGGCGCTGATGTCGGGGCGCTTAGAGGACAGTGTCAGTGCCATGATGGGAACGTCGTCAATGCCCATGGGTTTGATGACAGGCGGCATGACGCCCATACCTTGAGGGAACCAGTCGTTGTTGCTGTAGATCTGGTTGTAAAGGTTCAATATGGCCTCTTCACGCGGCACGCCGACCACAAAAGCGACAGTCAGCACGGCCTGTCCTGGGGAGCTGATGGAGTAGATTTTGTCCACGCCTTTGATTTCCGACAGCACTTGCTCGGCAGGCGTGGCCACCAGTTCTTCGACTTGTTTGGCGCTAGCGCCTGGAAAGGCGATAAAGACGTTGGCAAAGGTCACGTCGATTTGCGGCTCTTCTTCTTTGGGCGTAACCAAAATGGCGAAAAAACCCAGCAGCAATCCCACCAAAGCCAAAAGCGGTGTGATGGGTGAATTTTGAAAAGAACGGGCGATTTTGCCCGAGATGCCTAAATTCATGGTCTGTCTCCTTATTGCGCGCTTAAGGCGGCAAGCTGAGCTAAGGCATCGGTGACGATTTGCTCACCGGCTTTAAGGCCTGCAAGCACTTCGATTTGGCCGTGGAAACTTTCACCCAGTCGCACTTGGCGCAGGCTGGGTTTGCCCTGATTGAGCACATAAACGCTGGCCAGCTCGCTGCGGCGTAACACCGCGTTTTTAGGCACTAAAATGGCCTCGCGCTCACCCGTTTGAATGCGCACTTTGGCCCATTGACCAGGGTAGGCTTTTAGGTTTTCCGTTTGCGCTTGGGGAAGCTGCGCACGCAGGCGAACGCTGTGGGTGCTGGCATCGGCAAAGGGAAAGAGTGTGTTTTTTTCTGGGATGATTTCTTCGCCGTTGATCCAAACGCTGATTTTGGCCTTGCTGTAGTCTTGGGCAAGGCTTTGTGGCAGATCAGCCAAGGCACGCAGTGGTGAGGTGGCAATGCCCGTCATCAAGGCTTGGCCTGGGCTAACCAGCTCGCCCACCTCGACATGGCGAACCTTGACGATGCCAGAATAGGGCGCACGAATTTCGGTGTAAACCAGCTGCTCTTTGGCTTCTTTCAGCCCAGCTTCAGCGGCTTTTACCGCCGCTTGTGCGGTTTTAGCACGAGCGACAATGCTGTCGTACTCGCCCTGAGAAACGGTTTTCTGGTCGTACAGATTTTGGGTGCGTTTGAGCAGTACTTGCGCCTCGTCGTTTTGTGCACGGGCTTGTTCTAAACGGGCACTGGCCTGCTGTACGCTGGATTTTTGCACAATGTTGTCGATGTGCATCAGCACGCTGCCTGCGGGTACGCTGTCATTGACATCAAAGAAGATGGCTTTCACGACGCCGCTTGTCTGTGCCGAAACCGTGCTTTGGTTGACGGCTTCAAGGCTGGCTTCCAAATCATAATAGAGAGGCGCGGGGCTGGCTTTGATGGTTAGGCTTTCCAGTGCCCAAACGCTTGGGGTGATGGTGGATAAAACCGTAGCCAAAGCAAGGGGAAGCGTGAAGCGTGCAGGGCTTGAAGTCATGGGGTATTCCTCAAATAAAATTGTTTTGAGTCTAGCTCAATAGTTATATAACTGCATTAGAATATACTTATGTAGTAAAAGCAAGTGTGGGGAGCTGGAGCTGGGTGTTGGGTGTTGGGAGTGGCGAGTTGGGAGTTGGGAGTTGGGAGTTGGGAGTGGGGAGTGGGGAGTGGGGAGTGGGGAGTGGGGAGAGTGCAGTG